>CBFCZJ010000001.1:0-45510 GCA_965602445.1 uncultured Desulfobacterales bacterium
GCGTGGAAAATATCCGCCGGCATGTGGACGAGGTCTCGGTGATCATCACCCGGGATGAGCTGTTGGCGCAATGGAAGAAGGTGAATGGTTGATTGGGGGATTGGTGAATTGGTCAAATCGTTGAATGGTCAAGTAGGTAAAACCGATCTTTGATTCCGTTTTCTTTTCCCATTTAACCAATCAACGAATCGACCAATCAACCATCTGCAATATACGTGGCGCAGGCGTCTTCCGACTCCCAGGCAGAGACCCGGCGCACCCGAGTTCCGGCTTCCCGCAGCTTTTCTGCCAGAGCGTCGGCCACGAAAACGGCGATATTCTCCGAAGATGGGTTTCCATCCCTGAACATGTCAAGATCGTTCAAGTACTTGTGGTCCAGCTGGGACATGATCCCGGCCACATGGGCCTTGAGTTCTCCGAAATCGATCAGCACACCGGCCTCGTTGAGTCGATTCCCGGCGACGACGACCTCGACCTTCCAGTTGTGGCCGTGCATGTTTTCACATTTCTCTGCGACCATCTTCAGTTGATGGGCCGCGGCGAAATGTGTCGTCACCTTCAGTTCGAACATGGCGGTTTCCCTTCTTTTCCACATCGCTACGCCTGTGTCTGCTTAGCGGTCTGGCGGCCGTCTCCTTTGAACATGCCTTTGATTCTGGAGGAAATTTTTTTCGATTCGAGGCGGCCGAAATCCCGGAGCAGGGCCTCCTGTTTCTTGGTAAGCCGGGTGGGGGTTTCGATGATCACCTGTACAATCTGATTTCCGCGCCTGCCGTTTCTCAGGGAGGGAATCCCTTCGCCCTGGAACCGGAACACATCCCCGAACTGGGTCCCTTTCGGGATTTCCAGGGATTTTTCACCGTTGAGGGTAGGTACCGTGATCGTGTCCCCCAAAGCGGCCTGAACAAAGCTGATCGGCACCCGGCAGATGATGTCTGTGTTTTCCCTGCGGAAAAATTCGTGCTCCGCCACGTCGATGAAGACGTAAAGATCGCCGGGGGGCCCGCTGTAGGGACCCGGCTCTCCTTCGCCGGGCAGGCGCAGCCGGCTTCCGCTGTCGACGCCGGCCGGAATTTTCACCGAAACCTTTTTTCTGACCTTGTGTTTTCCGGCGCCGCCGCAGTCTTTACAAGGAGACGAAATCTGCTGGCCCGTGCCCTGGCACCGGGGGCAGGCGGTGCGGACGGTAAAAAAGCCCTGGCTGCGGGAAACCTGTCCGGTCCCGCGGCATGCGCTGCAGGGTTCGGGCTGGGTGCCCGGGGCGCATCCACTGCCCTGACACCCTTGACAGGCCTCCAGTTTTGTCAGCTCGATTTCGGTTTCGGTGCCGAAGGCGGCCTCCATGAAGTCGAGGTGAAGATCGTAGCGAAGGTCTGCCCCCCGCTGCACGCGCGCGCCGGAGCGGCGGCTGCTCCTGAATCCGAAAAAATCCTCGAAAATGTCTCCGAAACTCGAAAAGATGTCTTCGAATCCGCCGAAGCCGGAAAACCCGGTTCCTTCCAGGCCCTGGTGGCCGAATTGATCGTAAATCTTGCGCTTTTCTCCATCCCGGAGGACCTCGTAGGCCTCTGCGGCCTCCTTGAATTTGTCCTCGGCGTCCTTGTTGCCCGGGTTTCTGTCCGGATGGTATTGAAGCGCCAATTTTCGGTAGGCGGACTTGATTTCACCGCTGGACGCATGTCTTTCAACGCCCAGCACCTCGTAATAATCACGTTTCGATGTCATGAATGCCCCTGGTTTCGGATCTGTTGTCTTGCATGGCGGCTTATGCTAACAGAGGAATAATGCTTCAATTTAATACAAAATGCCGTGCTGTCAACGAAATGCCCGGAAGCATCCCTACATAAGATCGGCTCCGGAATCAATGCCGAATGCGGGAACGCGGCCGGCCCAAGCGGATGGGCGGGAGGCTCGGATCGATGAGTGAAATCAATCTGGATGAGGGAACCATTTTCGTGGAAAACCAATGGTTGACCGCCGGGGAAGTCAAACAGCAGATCGAGGAAAAAATGGCGTCGGGCGACATGAAGTTCGCCGGTTTGGCCAAAGCCCTGGAAGAGCTCAACATGGCCATGGAAGGCGCCCGGACCCTGGAAGTCCAGACGGTGCTCACCAAGGCGCAGTATGAAAAGCTCAGGTCCCTGGTCGATGGCGACGACCGAGCCTGCGTCAAGGCGGCAATTACCGCATTTATCGGCAAGGGATCGGGCACGCCCGGGACCGGACGGCAGAAAAAGGCGTTTATCCGCTGCGCGAAGTGTCGGGCCCGCATCGAACTGCCCCAGGGAGAGCGGCCCACCGAGATCCGATGCCCGGTCTGCAACGCCGTTGGACGGCTGAAAAGCCGTACCTGAACCTATAGAACGCTTGGCAAAATAACATTCCGATTCTTTCTGCAAGGAGGGGACAGCGATGTTTCAGATATCCAGCCAGGAGTTTTATGAAGACGGGCAGGTTATCTACGAGGAAAACAGCCACGGAGACTGGGTGTATGTCATCGAGTTCGGGCAGGTGGAGCTGTCCAGGACTATCGACGGCCAGCGGATCGTGCTCGACACGCTTCAGCCCGGGGATGTGTTCGGTGAGGTCGCCTATCTGACCCAGGAGCGCCGGGCGACCACCGCCAAAGCCGTGGGCAAGACCGAACTCGGAATCATCGACCGGACATTTCTCGACGAGGAATTCAACAAGCTCACCGGAAGATTCCGGACCCCGCTCAGGGGCATGGCCGCAAAGTTTCAGAAGACGACCGAAATGCTCGCCCAGGAAAAGGTCCGCCGAAGAGAACCCAGGGCGCCGCTGTCGTTTTCTCTGGCGTTTCGGGATCACAAGAGCCTGGTCAAGGCCACCAGTCTCGACATCAGCGGACTGGGGGTGTTCATCAAAACCGCCAAACCGCTGGATGAAGGGACCCGCTTCAACTTGAAGCTCCAGCTGCCCGGCGAAACCGAGCCCCTTCGGATCGGATGCGAGGTCGCATGGCGCAGGCTCCATACCGACGATCCGGAACAGTCACCGGCCGGCATGGGGGTCAAGTTCATCCAGCTCAACAGTGGCGATCGTCAAAAGCTGGAGGAGGCCGTTGCCGCCGGCAAGAAAAAATAGCTGCTAAGACGAAAAAGCCGCTGAGCTGCTGAGCTATTGAGCTGATAAGCTGGAAAAACAGGAAAGAGAAAGGCAAAGGTATTTATTTTTTGCTTAGCGGCTTATCAGCTTAACAGCTGAGCAGCTTGGCTGAGGCGCGAAGCGGCTCAGCCAAGGAACGGCCGCCGCAGCACAGTGTCTTTTTGCCACCGTTGATCGTCGCGCTCCGGGTACTGGATGTTGAAATGAAGGCCCCGGCTTTCTTTCCGGTGCATGGCGCAGGTGATGACCAGCTCGGCCACCACCGCGATGTTCCGCAGTTCGACGAGGTCCGCTGAAATCCGAAAATCCCAGTAGTATTGGCGGATTTCGTTTTTGATGATTTCGATGCGGCGGTGAGCGCGATCCAGGCGCTTGTCGGATCGGACGATCCCCACGTAGTTCCACATGAGCCGACGAATTTCGTCCCAGTTGTGTGCGACCATGATCGCCTCGTCGCTGTCGGTGGTCCCCACCTCGTCCCAGGTCGGCACCCGGGGGCGGCCCTGGCCGCTCATCTCGTCCAGCTCCTGGAGGGAATTTCGCGATGCCTTTTCCGCATAGACCAGGGCTTCCAGAAGAGAGTTGCTTGCCAGCCGGTTGGCCCCGTGAAGGCCGGTGCAGGCGGTTTCTCCGACGGCATACAGATGCCGGATGTCGGTCCGGCCGACCATGTCCGTGACCACCCCCCCGCACATATAATGGGCGGCCGGAACCACGGGGATCGGCTCTGCGGTTATGTCGATTCCCAGCGTGAGGCACTTTGCATAAATTCCGGGAAATCGGTTTCGGATAAAATCCGGGTCCCGGCCGGAGATGTCGAGAAACACCGAGTCTTCACCGCTTCGCTTCAATTCGGTGTCGATGGCCCTGGCGACCACGTCCCGGCATGCCAGATCCTTGAGCGGGTCGTACTTTTCCATGAAGGCCTGGCCCGAGGCGTTGACAAGCACCCCCCCCTCACCGCGGACCGCCTCGGAAATGAGAAAGTTCTTGGCTTCGGGGTGATACAGGCAGGTCGGGTGGAACTGGACGAATTCGAGATTGGCGACGGTGGCGCCGGCCCGGTATCCCATGGCGATGCCGTCTCCGGTGGCGATATCCGGATTGCTGGTGAACAGGTAGACCTTGCCCGCGCCGCCGGTGGCCAGCAGGGTGATTCGGGCGGCAAAGGTCTTTACCGTCTTCATTTTCCGGTCGTACACATAGGCGCCGCAGCATTGCTCCTCGTGGGTGGTGATGACCTGGCCTCGTTTCATCCGGTTTGATTCGATGAGCAGGTCGACGGCGATGTGATCCTCGAACAGGGAGATGCGGTCGTTTTTCTTGATCATCTCCACCAGCACCCGTTCGACCTCGGCGCCGGTCATGTCCTTGGCGTGCAAAATCCGGTTGCGCGAGTGGCCGCCTTCCCTGCCCAGGTCGAACGCCGGCGGCCCTTGCTTTTCTATGCGATCGGCTTCGATATTGAAGCGGACCCCGAGGTCGACCAGTTCCCGGATTCGGTCCGGCCCCTCTTGCACCACCATCTCCACCACGTCACGGTGGCACAACCCGTCGCCGGCTTTCAGGGTGTCTTCAATGTGCAGATCGAAGGAATCCAGTCCGCCGAAGACGGCGGCGATTCCGCCCTGGGCCAGGTTGGTGTTGCTCTCCATGGCTTCTTTTTTCGTGACCAGGGCCACGGTCCCTCGCTGGGCCACCTTCAGGGCGAAGGACAGGCCGGCGATACCACTGCCGATGATCAGAAAATCCGACTCAAAGTCCATGGTATTCCAGACGTTGGTGGAGGCCGGGTCGAAATCGACCCTGGCGGGGTTATAGAAGAGAGGATCGTCGGCGCTGTTTCTTGGCGCTGAATCCGATCAAAAAACCGAGCACCAGCACGCCGGCGCCGCCTAAAAACCATCGGATGTTTTTATTGAGCTGGAGCTGGGAAACTTGCTCTTCCAGATTCTTTGCCCGCTCGGTTTTCTCCTGAAGCTGGCTGGCAGCCTGTTCGTATTGCTTCTTCAGGGAGAAGAAATCGGACGATTCGGATTTGAGGGCGGCATATTCTTTCCCGACGGCCTCCAGTTTATTGCTGATCGTCTCAAGCTGGCTTCCCAGCGCCCGGTTTTCGGAAACCAGGCGGCTGTTTTCTTCTTCCAGGCGCGCCGCCTTGGTCCTGAGCGCTTCATAGGCATCTTGAACCCTTTCCAGGGACAACCGCGCCGGTGGGCCGATGGAGACGAACCGGGAAAGAACATAGCCTTCTTTGCCGTCGGGAAGAACAACTCGGCTCCACTCGTCACCGGCTTCGGTCACAGTTACCGGTTGGCCGGAGCGAAGCATGGACACGATTTTGTGGTCGATCCCCGGCCCGGTCCTGAGGGTCACTTCAAAAACGTCGGTGATAAACGCAGATTCGGCGTTACATACGGATGCCGCGGCCCAAAGGGCGAACACGGCGATAGTGCATCGAATCCATTTCATGGTCGGAAGAGGCTCCTTGGCTCCCGTTGCAACAGGAAGATTTCGGTCTTGGCGAGGGTCGGTGCAGCTTCTGAGAAAACCGGCTCCCCAGAAGGAATGCATCCCCGGCAAAGACCCGTTTGGATTGAAAATTGCCGCCGTCTGTGATATTTTGAGTCAATCTTTCTTGGGTTGTCAATTAATTTCTTATTTCTCCTCCCTGCGTTCAAGTGGGGAAAATGGATGGTGCAAAGAAAACAGCGATGATTGCCTTCGATCTGCAGTGCAGCCGCGGCCATGTTTTTGAAGGGTGGTTCGACGACTTGAAATCCTTTGAGAGTCAACGCAAACAGGGACTCGTTTCCTGTCCGGTATGCAACGACGCCTCTGTATCTCGGATCCCCTCGACCTTTGCGATCCGCAGCACGGAAGAACTGCCCGCGGGCAAAACCGGCGCCGAATATCTGGAAAAGGAAAGACTCCAGGGCCAGATCGTCGATTTCGTCCGGAAGAACTTCGACGACGTGGGCACCGAATTTGCCAAGGAAGCCTTGAAGATCCATTACGGGGTCCAGGAACCACGCAATATTCGCGGCACCAGCACCCAGCAGGAAGAAGAGACGCTTCGAAAAGAAGGAATCGAGTTTTTCAAGATTCCGATGCCCGCACCACCGGAGACGGACGCCTAATAAAATCGCTGCCGCGTTCTGATGATTGGTCAATTGGTAAACTGGTTGAGTGGTCAAATGGTCACTTGGTCGATCCGGAAAAATCCCTTCCCAAACTCTTTTTTCGCCCCGGCAGCCGGCAGCTCGTAAAGCCTGTTGTTCCATTTGACCATTTGACCACTCAACCATTTGACCAATCGACTTCTGTTATCGCCGCCAGCCGTCCGACCAGGCCGGTCATTCGCTGGACTGAACGGTCGTTGGCCACGGCCAGATCCAACGCGCGGCGGCTTCCCACCAGGACCACCAGCGTTCTTGCCCGGGTGACGGCCGTGTATATGAGGTTGCGCTGAAGCATCGGTCGATGCTGGCGGGTCAGGGGAACCACCACAGCCGGATACTCCGACCCCTGGGATTTGTGGACCGTCACGGCATAGGCCAGCCCGATCCTGTCCACCTCCGAAAAGCGGTAGTCGACCCCCCGCCCGTCGTAGACCACCTGAAAGTTTCCCACCGCCGGATCAATGAAGGAGACCACGCCGATCTCGCCGTTGAAGACCTCCTTTTCGTAGTCGTTTTTCAGGTGCATCACCTTGTCGCCGGTCTTCAACATCAGCCCGCCGAGCACGAGACCCTCCGAATCCGGATTCAGGATTTTCTGCAGGCGCTGATTCAAATGAATGGTTCCCAGCAGCCCCTTGTGCATGGGGCAGACGACTTGAATTTCCCGGACCGGATCGAAGCCGAATCGTTCCGGAATGATGTGTCGGCACAATTCGGCCACCATCGCCTCGGCCGCCTCCTGCCCGTCGGTTTCCAGAAAGCAAAACGGCGCCTCCGGCGACGGCCCGGGGTCCGGAAAAAATTCCGGAGAGGCCCCGCGGCGGATCCGGTGCGCGTTGAGCACGATGGGGCTCTCCTTTTCCTGGCGGAAGACTTCTGTCAGATGGAAGACTGGAACCTTGCCCGATTCGATCATGTCCGCCAGCACGTTGCCGGGTCCCACGGCCGGGAGCTGAAAGATGTCGCCCACGAACACCACCCGGCCGCTTGCCGGCAGGGCATCCAGCAGATGGTCCATCAGAAGCGTGTCGATCATGGAGGCTTCATCGACGATCACGGCATCGGCCTGCAGGGGGCGGTCCCGGTTTCGTCCGAAAACCTCCTCCCCCGGTCGATATTCGAGCAGCTTATGAAGGGTCGAGGCGGGCCGGCGAACCACGTCGGCCATTCGGCGGGCGGCGCGCCCGGTGGGGGCGGCAAGCAGGGTCTGCTTGCCGAAAGATTCGAGAACCGCGGCCAGGGATCGGATCAGGGTCGTCTTGCCGGTTCCCGGCCCGCCGGCGATGATTCCGACCCGCTTTTCCAGGATCGAGGAGATGATCCGGCGCTGCTCCTCCGACGGGCAGATGGCATGCCGCCGGACGACGGCCTCTGCGATCGGGTCTGCGGCCACGGTTTGCAGATCCGAAGGCGTGGACAGCAGGGCCCAAAGCCGCCGGGCGATGCCGATTTCGGCGTCGAAGTAGGACCGCAGATAGACCGTCGAGCCGGGGCGGCCATCTGTATTCTGGACCTTCACCACCTCCCCGTCGTCGCAGAGCTTCTCCAGACCCTGGCGGGCCTCTTCTTCGGAGATGGAGAAGCGGTCCCGGCATTGGGACAGCACCGCATCGGTAGCATCGCACACGTGGCCCTGGTCCGCCCTTAGGTTCAGCAAGTGACGGATGCAGGCGCCGGCCCGTTCGACAGGATCGACGAAAAGATCGAATCGACGGATCACGGCGTCTGCCAGGACAAAACCGATACGGGGAAGATCTTCCACCAGCCGCAGAGGGTCTCCGGTCATGATTTCGATCGATTCCGTGCTGTATCGGCGGAAAATCCGGGCTCCGTATGCGCCGGACACCCCGATTTCGGCCAAAAAATCCATCAGCCGGCGCAGGCCGCGTCTGTCAAGCCAGTTTTGGTGGATCGCCGCTGCGCGGGCGGCGCCGATGCCCTCGATTTGCCGGAGCCGCTCCGGAGCGGTTTCGATCGTTTCCAACGTCCGACTGCCGAACGCGGCGGTAAGACGGTCCGCCATGCGGGGGCCGACGCCGGGAATCGCGCCGGAAGCCAGGTATCGGCGCATTTCACTTTCTGTGATCGGCGCTGCCTCCCGAATCCCTTCTGCGGCAAACTGCTGGCCATAGCGGGGATGGGATCGCCACCTGCCTTCGATGCGCAGGGCTTCTCCCGGAGCCGGGCCGGGCAGGTGGCCGGTGACCGAGATTCGGGATCCGGTCTCCCGGACCCGGAAAACAACCACCGTGTAGTGAGACTCGGGCTCGTGGTAGAGAATCTTTTCGATCGTTCCTTCGACAGTGATCATCGATTTGTCAGAACCACTGCGAAAGAATCCAGTGGGCGGCGGAGTCGAGGTTTTCGGCGACATGGTCCGGCCGGACGCCGGAAGCGGCCAATTCCTTTTCGGCGGCGACTCCCTTTCCGGTTTTGACCAGCACGGAAAGGGCGCATCCGGCCCGCCGGGCGGCAAGGATATCTCTGGGGCTGTCGCCGATCATGGCCGATCGGGAAAGGTCGACGCCGTGAATTCTCCGGGCGTTTTCAAGCATCGCCGGGCGGGGCTTTCGGCAGTTGCAGTCTTCATCCGGCCGGTGGGGGCAGTAAAAGATCGCTTCGATGCGCCCTCCGGCCTCTTCCACGGCCGCTGTCATGCGCCGGTGCATCTGCTCTAAGACCGGCAGGGGAATCAGCCCCCGATTGACCCCGGACTGGTTGGAAACCACAAAAACCCGGATCCCGCTGCGGGTCAGGGCCGCGATGGCCGACTGGCTGCCGGGGATGAAACGAAACTCGTCCCACTTCTTGATGTAATCGGGGGAATCTTCGTTGATGACCCCGTCGCGGTCGAGAAAAACGGTGTGTTTCGGGAGAAGGTTCAAAGGCAAGGGTTCCGAGGTTCCAGGTTCAGGGTTCAAAGGTTCGGTGTTCAGGGTCCAAGTGTCAATCTTTGAAGCTTTTTTGGGTAGTTCTTGGCGGCGCAGCCGCCTCCTATAAAGGCGCGGTAAAATCGCTTTTTGATTTTACCGCGCCTTTATTCGGCCACGATAAAGACTTCGGAAAAGCCGTCTGCGATCAGGATCCGCTCGTATTGTTCGGCCTGGTCAAGGGACGTGCAGCGCCCCACGCGAACCCGGTAAAACGTCTCGACGCCGGTGTTGTAAGTCTGGACATGGGCATGCTTGTATTTTCTGGCCAGTTTGTCCCGAAGCCGGATCGCGTTTTCCCGAACCTTGAAGGCGCCGACCTGGAAGGTGAAGTCTCCCCGTGTGAAATCGACCGTCGCCGGCTGAGCGCCGCCCGGCGACGCCAGCGCAACGATCTCCACCGGTGCGGTGCCCGGACCCACCACGCCCAGCCGGCTGGCGGCGGTATAGGAAAGATCGATGATTCTGCCTTTCACAAACGGGCCCCGGTCGTTGATCCGGACGTCGAGGGACCGCCCGGTTTGCAGGTTGCGGACCCGAACCCACGTTCCCAAGGGAAGAGTTTTATGGGCCGCTGTGAGGGCATACATGTTGTAGACTTCGCCGTTGGAGGTCTTTCGGCCGTGAAAGTCTTTTCCATACCATGACGCCAGTCCGCGCTGGGAAAATCCGTGGGCATGGGGCAGAGGATGGTACCAGTTTTTCCCGATCCGATACGGCTTGGAACCGATTTTCGGCGCAGCCGGGGCCTTTGCGCCCGTATCCGGCTGCCCCGAAGACGGGCCGGGGGCTGGGCCCGCGCAGCCGAGAATAACTGCGGCGGCAACGGTCGCGGCCAGCCGCGCCAGCGGCAGGCCGGTGTGCCATTCGGTTCGCTTCTTCATTTTTCTAAGGCCAGCTTGAGAACGTCGATCATCTTGTCCACGAAATGGAAGGTAACCTCCTTTTGGACTTTTTCAGAGGTTTCTTCCAGGTCCTTTTCGTTCTGCTGCGGCAGGATGATGGTTTTGATGCCGGCCCGGTGCGCCGCCAGCACCTTTTCCTTGATGCCGCCCACGGGCAGCACCTGCCCCCGCAAGGTGATTTCGCCGGTCATGGCCAGGTTCTTGTGGATCCGTTTTGCGGTCAGAAGGGAGGCCAGGGCCGTCAGCATGGTGACGCCCGCCGAAGGGCCGTCTTTGGGAATGGCCCCGGCCGGCACGTGAATGTGGATGTCCTTGTCTTCGAAAAAGTCTTCGGGGATGCCAAGATTCTTTGCATGGGTGCGGATGAAGCTCAGCGCAGCGGTGGCCGACTCTTTCATGACGTCCCCCAGTTGGCCCGTGAGCACGAGGTTCTTCTTTCCCTTCATGGCGGTGGCTTCGATAAAGAGAAGTTCTCCGCCGGTGGGGGTCCAGGCCAGACCGGTGGCCACCCCCGGGGTTTGAATCCTGGACTTGCTCTCCCCCGTGAAACGGACCGGACCGAGATACCGGGACAGATCCGCCACCTTGATCGAGGCGCGCTGAATGTCGCCGGTGGCGATGCCGCTTGCCACCGCCCGGCAGACGTTGGCGATCTCCCGCTCCAGGTTCCGGAGCCCGGCCTCGCGGGTGTATCCGGAGATCATCTGACGAACCGCTCCTTTGGTAAACGAAATCTGTTTGGCCGCGAGGCCGTTTTCCTCCCGTTGCCGGGGAATCAGGTAGCGCTGCGCGATCTTGATCTTTTCATCCTCGGTATAGCCGAGCAGGCGCAGAACCTCCATCCGGTCCAGGAGGGCCGGCGGAATCGTATCGAGGATATTGGCGGTGGTGATGAACATGACCTTCGACAGGTCGAAGGCGACATCGATGTAATGGTCCTGAAACGAATGGTTTTGCTCCGGGTCGAGCACCTCGAGCAGCGCCGACGACGGATCGCCCCGAAAGTCGCTGCCGACCTTGTCGATTTCATCCAGCATGAACACCGGGTTGTTCGATTCGGCCCGGCGGATTCCCTGGATGATACGACCGGGAAGGGCGCCGACATAGGTTCTCCGGTGCCCCCGGATTTCGGCTTCATCCCGGACCCCGCCAAGAGAGATCCGGACGAACTTGCGGCCCAGGGCCCGCGCGATGGAGGCCCCCAGAGAGGTCTTGCCGGTTCCCGGCGGGCCTGCGAAGCACAGAATCGGGCCCTTGGAGTCGGGTTTGAGCTTTCGGACCGCCAGGTATTCGATGATTCTGCGCTTGGGCTTTTCGAGGCCGAAGTGGTCTTCGTCGAGTACCTTGCGGGCCTCCTTGATGTCGAGGTTGTCCGGAGTGCCCCCGCTCCAGGGCAGTGAAGTGATCCAGTCCAGGTAGGTGGATACGACGGTGTATTCGGCAGAGGACGGATGCATCTTGGCCATCCGGTCCAGTTCGCGTTCTGCCTCCTTCCGGGCTTCTTCCGGGAGTTGCTTTTCATTGATCTTGGTCCTGTATTCTTCGATTTCGACGGTCTCTTCGTCGGTTTCGCCCAGCTCCTCCCGGATCGCCTTGAGCTGCTGTCTCAGGTAGTACTCCCGCTGCCTTTTGTCCATGTCCCCCTTGACCTGGGACTGGATCTTGTTGCCCAGCTCCAGAATTTCGAGTTGGTGGCTGACCATGCGGGTGACTTCCCTCAAGCGCTTTTTGATGCTTTCTGTTTCCAGGATCTTCTGCTTTTCTTCGGCAGTGACGTTGAGGGTGGAAGCGACCATGTCTGCCAGGGTCCCGGCTTCCTGGATGGATCCGGCCATCTGCGCCATTTCAGACGGTAGGCCCGGGGACAGCTCGACGACCTTGGAGAACTGGCTGACGAGGTTGGACGTCATGGCCTCGATTTCCTTGTCCGACTTCTCCGGGGCTTCGATTTTTTGAATCTGCGCCTTCAGATACGGCTTGTCCTTGACGAACTTGGCCAGCCGGATGCGGGAGATGCCCTGGACCAGGAGCTGTGCCCGGTTGTCGCCGGTTTTGGCCATTTTCAGGATCAGGGCGCTGGTGCCGACGGCGGCCAGGTCTTTTTCCGTAGGGGTGTTTCCCTGCTCGGGGCTTTTGGAAACCACCAGGCCGATAATCCGGTCCTTGGCCATGGCTTCATCGATGAGTTGGATCGACTCGGCCTGCATGACGACCAATGGAAGGACCATTTTCGGGAAAAGTGCGGCGTCAAACAACGGCATGATCGGCAGCACATCGGGCAGATTGTCGACGTCGATCTGCTCTGGCGCTTTCGGTTCGGTCATCGATTCCTCCTGTAGGACAGGGCAGCCTGCACACCCGACAAGATCTGGTGCCAAGGCGGAGGCCAAAAGATTTTTTTACGGGCTGAACTCTCCGGTGCCGTGCCGGTGCTGATCTCTGGTGCGTAAAGTACCCATTAGCAACTCGCGTCAGCGATTTGATCACCCGTCTTCGACGGCGATTTTCTGGCTTTTCTTCGGCGGCTGTTTGGCCATTCGGATCTGCAGAAACCCGTTTTCATAAGACGAGCTGACCACCTCCGGGTCGATCGGGGCCGGCAAATACAGGATCCTTTCGAACGTTCCGTATTGAATCTCAGCCAACCGGTAGGCTCCGCGTTTGTCCCGGCCCGGCTCGCGCCGGCTGCCGGAGATCCGAACGGCGCGGCTGTTGATCTCCACTTCCAGTGCCTCTTTTTCCACCCCGGCGATTTCCCCCCGGATGATGACCTCATCGGGCGTTTCGTAGATGTCCATCTGAGGGCTCCAGGTCCTATCGGAAAAAGAGAACATCGGATTCATGGAGCGGAACATCTGGTCGAGGGTTCTTTCGAACCGTGAACCGATGTCGTCCAAATCGTCACCGAATCGAATCTTGATATAATCCATGGTCGACTCCCGGCTGGTGAAACGGTCTCCATTGATCTTCCTGTAGGCGAGGAAACGCTACCATTGTCCTCATGGTTTGTAAAGAATCGGAGAGCAGGAACCTGCAGCGGATGCGACATCCGCCAGAGAAGGTCGGGCGGCTATGCATTGGCCAAGGACTTTGCTTTTGGGGCGAATTTGGGTAGGAGAGAGCGGCGCTCAAGCAAGAGAGTTATAAAGGAATAGATGTCCCCTATTGTGCCTCGTAGTATATATAGTATCGTCTCCTTGCCGGAAATCCGGACTTTAGCCATCCCCACCGCCGTTGCCAGATCGGGGTGTTTCCGGTAGAGTGAGATCATGTCCGATGTGTCAGATACCCGCATGCGAGGGCTCTTGGCGAGCCAGTACTTTATCTACTTCGGGGTGCTGGGCATCTATCTTCCCTTCTTCAATTTATACTGCTACCACATCGGCTTTTCCGGGACTCAGATCGGCGCCATTTCTGCGGTGAGGACCATGGCCACGGCGCTGTTTCCGATGATCTGGGGGCATCTGGCCGACCGGTTCCGCGCCCGGAAGCCGATCTATATCGCCTGCAGTTTTGCCAGTGCGATGGTCTGGTCCCTGTTTCTGCTGACGGCTGATTTTTGGCTGATGATGATGATCATGGTGGTCTACGGCATCTTCTACGGCCCGATCATCTCTTTTCTGGAAGCTTTCACCATGGACTACCTCGGATCCCGCCGGCGGGATTACGGCCGTCTTCGGGTCTGGGGCTCGATCAGCTTCATCTGCGTTGTCGTGGTCGTGGGCCGAATCGTGGACGCCACCTCCTTGAACATCATCCTGGTGCTCATCCTGGCCGGCTCCCTGCTGCGGGCGGCGCTTTCCGTCCGGATCCCGGCACGGCGCAGCCCGGCGCGGGAGCCGACCCGCCAGGGACTGAGGCTGCTGGCCGCCGCACCGGTGGCTGGATTTCTTTTCGCGGCCCTTTTGATGCTGGCCAGCCATGGGGCCTACTACGCCTTTTTTTCGATTCATCTGGAATCGTTAGGCTACGGAGGCACTCTGATCGGGGTGTGCTGGGCCCTGGCGGTGGCAGCCGAGGTGCTGGTGATGATCCTGTCCCCCCGGCTGTTTCATCGCGTTTCGCTTCAGTCGGTGCTGGTTTTTTCCTGTGCGGCGGCGGCGCTCCGGTGGTTTACCCTGGCCGCCACCGCATCGCTGCCGGTGATCCTGGCCAGCCAGGTGCTTCATGCGTTTTCCTACGGCACGTTCCACATGGCGAGCATTCTTCGAATCGACGAGTTGATGCCGGCCGCGTCAAAGACCCTCGGCCAGGCGGCCAATAACGCGGTAACCTACGGATTTGGGATGATGGTGGGTTTTTTCGGCAGCGGCCTTCTGTACGAAGCCGCAGGGTCTTCGGTGCTGTTTGCCGTCAGCGGGATCGCGGCGGCCGCAGGCGGCGGCGTTTTGGTGTGGTTTCGCCCCCGGCCCGAGGCACGCTAAGTACATGCAGGCGTAATTATGCCATCGACCACCAAGGGTGGCCTTGTGCATCCGACACGATCGGGTGCCGTCGAGAAGGTGCGTCGAAAACGGCAGTCTGAGGCTCGCATCGGCAGGGGCTTGCCTCCGGTCAGCCCTTGAGCACGAACTGCAGCTTGACGTTTCCGATTTCGATGACATCGAATTCTTTGAGGGGGACCGATTCCTTGACGGCTTTTCCGTTGACCTTCGGCTTGGCCATTCCCTCTACATAACTCAGGGAATAGCCGTTGGGTCGTTTGCTGATGGTTGCAGCGGTCTGGCCGGTCATCAATCCGCCGACGACCAGATCCGAGGAGGCGCTTTTACCGATCTTGAACAGCTTCTTGCCGATTTCCACTTCCCCTTCACCGCCGGCCAGATAGGAAAGAACCCCGCCAGGCTCGCCTTTGAGCCCCGAGCCGGGATCGGTGGTCTTGCCGGCTTTTTCCATGATCTTTCGATACTGGCCGGTATCCATGACCATGGTCTGGTCCATCGCTCCGGCAGGGGCGCCGGTCGATGCGGGCCGCTCTTCGCCTTTTTCGTATTTGAACAGGAGGGTATGCTTTCCGATCATGACCCTGTCACCTTGCTGAAGCCAATGGGACGTGACCTGCTGGTCGTTTACGAAGGATCCGTTTTTGCTCTGCAGGTCGGTCAGCAGGTATCCATCGCCCACCGAGTCGATTTTGGCATGATGGCCGGAGACCGCCAGGTTCTCGATGACGATATCGTTGCTGTCCATTCTTCCGATGGTCAGGCCCTTGCCTTTCTCCAGACCATACTCGCCCACGACATTGTCCTTGAATTGCAGTGTCAATTTCGGCATCGAAACACCTTTTCCCAAAGTTTGCGGTAATGCAACAGGCTCGATTCTCAGCCGGCCGGGGCTTTGCCGCCGCACCGGCGCACCGGCAGGCTACAGGTAGCGCTGCAAAAATCCGATGGCTTTGCGGGCCATGCCGGAGCGGAGCTTTCCAAAGAGCCCCCATTGCTTGATCTCTTTGATTTTGACCACGATGACCGTGATGTTGTCATGACCGCCCCGCTGATTGGCCATATCCACAAGCTTCCGGCAGGCCCGGTCCGCCGTCTGCTCCCCGACCACCGCTTGTATTTCTTCCGGAGACACCAGATCGCTCAGCCCGTCGGAGCTGATAACCACTGCGTCTCCCCTGAAAAAAGGCAGTTCAAAGACGTCCGGGGAAACGCTCTCTTCGATCCCCATGGCCCGGGTGAGCAGGTACTTGACATCTTCACCCAGACTGCTCGCCGCCTCAGGATCGAAGGCTGCCTGTTCACTGACCACGTTGTGGGTGACCGAAAGCTGGTCGATGTGGCCGTCATGAATCAGGTAGATCGGACTGTCGCCCACATTGGCGGTGATCAGGGTCTTGTCCGTGAGCACGGCCGCCGACACCGTTGCCCCCATTCCGCGGAAGGCGTCTTGGCCGCGGCCGGCTTCGAAGACCTTCCGATTTCCTTCGAATATGGCCCTTACCAGGCGGTCGGCCACCGGCGAAAGACTGCCATCGACGGCCGCCGGAGGCGCAGCGGCCGGGTTTTCGAATCCGGCCATGACGTCCCGGATCGTTTTGACCACCAGTTCGCTGGCGACCTCCCCGGCGCGGTGCCCCCCCATGCCGTCTGAGACGAGGTATACTCCCTGCTGGTCGTCCAGATAAAGCGCATCTTCGTTCCCTTTGCGCCTCTTTCCGACATCTGTCATGCCTGCCGATTCAACGACGACCATAATCTGGAATTTCGATTTGTCCCCTTGGCGGGAGGGCGGTGTGGTTCTTCGGCGGGGTCGGCCTGCCAAACCCCCCGCGCTGTTCTTACAGCATAACCATTTGACACGTCAAGCAATTCCTTGCAGCCGGCGGGGCGTCAAACCGGGGCGGCACCCGACCTAGGTTCGATCCGCTTCGGTTCACCGAGGAGTCAACCCTGGTCTTTGACCCGTTTTTTCATCATCATCTCATCGAGCTTTTTCCCGAGCTCCCGGAGATGGGCGGCCATCTGGCCCGCCTTCTGGTAGCGCTTGGATCGGTCTTTTTCCAGGGCCTTGTTCAAGATGAACACCAGCGGCTTGACGATTTTCGGGTTGAACTGCCGCGGGTCCGGATGGGCAACGTTCATGATCTGGTGCATGAGGGCGGCGGGATTGTCCCCCTTGAACGGGAGCTCTCCGGTGAGCATCTGGTAGAGCATGACTCCCAGCGAGAAGATGTCCGAGCGACCGTCGACCTTTTCCCCGGAGATCTGTTCAGGAGACATGTAATAGGGGGTGCCCTTGACCACGCCGGTCTGGGTCTGGGAGGTGGCTGTGATCCGGGCGATGCCAAAATCGGTGATTTTCACTACCCCGGATGCAAGCAGCATGATGTTTGCCGGCTTGATGTCCCGGTGGACGATTCCCTTGTCGTGGGCGTAGCCCAGGGCGTCGGCGATGTCGGCAGCGTAATCGATTGCTTTTCTCATCGGCAGCAGCCCGCCGGGTTTGATGTGCTTTTCCAGGTCGCTTCCTTCCAAAAATTCCATGGCGATGTAGGCCAGGTCCTGCTCGTCTCCGGCGTCATAGATGGTGACGATATTCGGATGAGACAGGGTGCCGGCGCTCTCGGCTTCCCGGAAGAATTTCTGTTTGAGCTGTTCGGCTTCTTCGGGCTCGAAGTCGTCGGAAAAGCGGAATGTCTTGATGGCGGTGGTGCGATGGATCCGGGGATCCTGGCCCAGATAGACGGTTCCCATGGCCCCCTTGCCGAGCTGCTTGATCACTTCATACCGGCCCAAGGTCGGGCGGGTGCCGGTGGCGGTGCTCATCAGCCCGTCTCCGCCCGAGCCGCTGCCGAACATTCCGTCGCCGAAGACCATGGTCTCGCTGGCCTGAAGAAGCCGCTTTTTGCGCGTGGTGACGTCCTTGAAGCCGCTGTCTGTTTCTTCGATGAGTTCATATACGGCGGCGGCCTTGTTGAGCTGCCGTTTTCGTTCAAAATCCAGGGCGAGGTTGTAGAGAATGTTCTTCATCTCATCGTCGACGGGGCACCGGCGGAATTTGTCGAAGGCCATATCGAGCATGCCCTGGCTTTGGAACGAGAGGCCGAGCATCCGGTTGGTTTCGGCCGATTCTCCCTCCATCTTTTCTTTCCTGGTTTCCGTGACGAAGTAGCTGAGGCTGACGGCGCCGATGTAGCCCAGAATCAGCTGCAAGGTGGGGTAGGTGACCGGCACCCAAAGTCCCTGCACTGCGAAAAGATAGGCGGAACCGCCGAAGAGGAGACAAAACAGCAAAACAAAGACCAGAGCCGAATATTTGGCCTTGATGCGGGGAAGCAGCAGCGCGATGATCGCGCCTACCGCGAGGATCAGAACCAGCTCGGCGGTCTCACTCCAGAACGGCTGGCGGATAAACTGCTGGTTGAGCATGGCCCAGACGGTGTTGGCGGAGAATTCTCCCACCGGCATGGTCGGGTCGACCGGCGTGCTCAGAGGGTTCAAGATTCCGGTCGCCGACGCCGCCACCAGGACAACCTTGTTTTTAAACAGGTTTGCCGGGACCTTGCCGTTGATGACGTCAAAATAGGAAAAGCGTTTGAACGACCCCCGGGGGCCCTTGAAGCTGACCAGCATTTCCGAATAGACGGTGGTCGGGATCTCGATGGATGCGAGTCTGATCCACGAGCCGATTTGGGATTGAATCCGGTCCGGGGACAGATTCATCACCTTGGCCGCGATGGTCAGGGTATAGGAGGGAACGTATACACCGCGGTATTGATACAGCAGCCGCTCCCGGCGGGCTGTGCCGTCCCGGTCGTATGCCAGGTTGATGTGGCCGAGGCCGTCTGCCGCTGCCGTAAACTGCTCGATCGGGGCGACGGCTTCGCTGCCTACCGGTGTGACATATCCCTGTGGATTGCGGACATTGCCGATGGCCGCTGAGCGGATCGCTTCGCCCGGATCGTCTCCTTCGCCGGCGATGGCCGACTCCTTGAAAAAAATCGGCAGCACCACCTTTCCCGATCGTTCCATTGCCAGCGCCAGTTTTCGGTCGTTGTCGAGCCGAAGCGTTGCCTTTTGCAATGCCTGCAGAAACGTCTCTGCGGCCGGCGATGCCATCGGCAACAGCGAAGCGCGCAAATCGGCCTCCAGATTGCGAAGCTCGCGGAGCCCGGAGCTTTCCTCCGGTTCGCTGAAGACAAAATTGAGTCCGATGACCCGGGGGTTTCCGGCGTCGATGACGTCGATGCCTTTGGCAAGCAGCGAGCGGGGCCAGGGCCACCGCCCGAGCTTTTCGATGGAATCGTCGTCGATGTCGACCATGACGATGTCGCTGGGGGCTTCGGGCTGCGAGCGCAGTCCCATCATCAGATCGTAGCGTTTGAGTTCGAGATTTTCGAAAAAGGAAATGGGAAAAAGGACGAGCCACAAAAAGAGGAGGGTAATTCCGATGCTCAAAAAAAGCGTCGGGTGGCGTTTCAAAAAGCCCATCCTGCGATTCCCCCTCGATTCCGGCGCAAGCGTGTTGGATAGGACGCAAGTCGGGTGGATGCTACTCTGATCGGGCTGATATTGTCAACTGATATTGGTTATTTGCATGGAGAATGCCGCTTCAGATCCGCGCCGGTCGCGAATCGAGGGTCAGATCTATGCCGGCAGCGGGTTCGACGAATACAAGACCGCGGATCTTCCGCATCCCCGATCCGACGGTCATATCCCCAGATACGCTTTTCGCACCTCATCGTTGTTGAGCAGGCGGTCGGCTGAATCGGCGAGGCTGATCTTGCCGGTCTCCATGACATAGCCCCGGTGGGCGACTTTCAAGGCGAGGTTTGCGTTCTGCTCCACCAGAAAGATCGTGGTCCTGTTTTCGCTGTTGACTTTGGCGATGATTTCAAAGATCCGTTTGACCACCAGTGGGGCCAGCCCCAGAGAAGGTTCGTCCATGAGCAGGAGACGGGGCCTTGCCATCAGCGATCGGGAGATGGCCAGCATCTGCTGTTCTCCTCCGGAGAGCGTTCCGCCGGCCTGATGCCGGCGCTCGGCGAGAATCGGAAACAGCTCGAAGATATAATCCATGTCCTTTTTGATCTCCCCCTTGTCCCTTCGAAGATAGGCCCCCAGGTCCAGATTTTCCATGACCGAAAGATAGGGAAAGATCCGCCGTCCCTCCGGAACCTGGCAGATGCCCAGGGAGACGATTTTATCCGGCTTCATGTCGTGAATCGGCTTTCCCAGGAAAAGAATCTCCCCGGACCGGGGCGGGACGATGCCGCAGATCGACATGAGCGTGGTGGTCTTGCCCGCCCCGTTGGCGCCGATCAGGGTGATGATTTCGCCTTCTTCGACCTTCAGGTCGATCCCCTTCAGCGCCCGGATGTTGCCGTAGTAGGTATGGACGTTTTTCAGCTCAAGCATCGATTTCCTCTCCGAGGTAGGCTTTGATCACCGCCGGATTGCGCTTGATTTCCTCGGGGGAACCTTCGGCGATTTTCTTTCCGTAGTCGACGACGTAGATGCGGTCAGACAGGCTCATCACCATTTTCATGTCGTGTTCGATGAGCAGAATCGAGATCTTTTCCTGTTCCCGGAGGCGCAGGATCAGCTCGTCGAGCCTCCGGGTTTCCTGGGGGTTCATTCCGGCCGCGGGCTCGTCCAGGAGCAGGATGAAAGGATCGGTCGCCATGGCGCGGGCGATTTCCAGGCGCCGCTGGGCGCCGTAAGGCAGGTTCATGGCCAGCTCGTTGACGAACTGTTCAAGGCCGATCTTTTCGAGCATGGCATAGCTGTCGTCTACCACCTGCTTTTCTTCTTTCCGGGTGGAGCGGGGGCGGAAGACCGCCCCGGGGATGCCCGCCGACATCCGGCAGTGGCGGCCGATCATGACGTTTTCCAGCACCGTCATGCTCGGAAACAAACGGATGTTTTGAAACGTCCGGGCCAGCCCCCGTTCGGTGACGCGGTTTGGCTTCAACCCGTTGAGCCGTTGGGTCCCGCTCTGGTTGGGGGGATGAACCAGCATCTCGCCCTCTGTGGGGGCGTGAAGACCGGTGATGCAGTTAAAGAAGGTGGTTTTTCCGGCGCCGTTGGGGCCGATCAGGGCGACGATCTCTCCCTGCCGGACGCTCAGATCGAGCTTGTCCAGGGCCCGGAGTCCGCCGAAGTCCATGGTCAGGGAGCGGACTTCCAGGACTTCTTTTCCGAAATTATGCGCTGTGGCCATCGGTGGTTGCCTTGCCCTTGAAACGGTAGGTCCGGCGGACATTGGTGATGATGCCCCCGGGGCGAAAGACCATCATCAGAACCAGGATCGCGCCGAAGAGCAGCATCCGGTATTCTGAAAAGGCCCGAAGATATTCAGGAAGCAAGATGAGGACCATGGCGCCGAGGATGACCCCCACGATAGACCCCATGCCCCCGAGCACGACGACGCACAGGATGATCACCGACTCCCATATCGTGAAGCTGGCCGGGTTGATGAAGGTGGTCTTGGCGGCAAACATCACCCCGGCCATGCCGGCCCAGGTGGCGCCCAGGGCAAAGGCCGACAGCTTGGTCCGGGTCTTGTCGATTCCCATGGCCTGACAGGCGATCTCGTCCTCCCGCAGTGCGACCCAGGCCCGGCCGAGGCGGGAGTTTTGCAGCCGACCGACCACGAAGATCGTAAAGATCACCAGGGCGATCATGATAAAATAGATCCAGACGGTGACCTGCTGAAGAGAGAGGTCGTAGCCGAAAAAAGACGGCCGGGGGATGTTGGCGATTCCGCTGGGGCCGTGGGAAAAATCGTTCCAGTTTTCCAGCACCAGCCGGATGATCTCGCCGAAGCCGAGAGTGACGATGGCCAGATAGTCCCCCCGAAGGCGCAGCACCGGAAACCCGAGAAGCACTCCGAACATGAACCCGAGGGCGGCTCCGATGGGAAGAGCCATCCAGAAGCTGATGCCGAAATGGTAGTTGAGCAGGGCGTAGGAATAGGCCCCGACCGCGTAGAAGGCCACGTAGCCCAGGTCCAGCAGCCCCGCCAGTCCGATGACGATATTCAGGCCCAGGCCGCACATGACATAGATCAGCGCGGTAATCATGATGCTGGTCTGGTACATGGAAAAGACAAACGGGTAGATCATGGCAAAAATCGCCACAAGAACGATCCCGGACAGGGTGACGCGGCGGTTTTGCATCAGCCGCTGGATCGGCGTCAACCGGGCGCCGTCTTTGATTTCGGCTTTTTTCTTGCCTCTTTCCTTTCTGCGGATCATAAACCGCCAGAGCATCGACAGAAAAAAGCTTCCCACCCCCACCAGGGCCATGTTCAGCCACCGCCACTCCACGGTGTTGTAGATCGTGTTGACCCGGATGACCATGATCGGAAACGTCAGGAACATGAACCAGAGGGACACCAGGGCGGATTTCTTGAGTTCTTCGGCTACCTGCATCTCAAACCTTTTCCGCCTCGCTTCTGCCGAGGATGCCGGCCGGTCGGAAGATCAGGATGAACACCAGAAAGACAAACGCAAAGACATCCTCATAGTCGCTGGAGACGTAGCCGGTGAAAAACGATTCGGTCCAGCCCAGCACCAGTGCACCCAATACCGCCCCCGGAATGCTTCCGATCCCTCCCAGAACCGCGGCGACAAAAGCTTTGATCCCGGCGATAAACCCGATGTAGAAGTTGATCTGCCCGATGTGCGAAGCGATCAGCACCCCACCGATGGCGGCCGTGCCCGAACCGACGATAAAGGTGACCGAGATCACCCGGTCGACGTCGATGCCCACCAGGGCGGCCATGGTCTTGTCCTGGGAGGTGGCGCGCATGGCCTTTCCAATGGGGGTGAACTTGATCAGAATCGTCAGCGCCACCATGACCGAGGCGGTGACCGTGTAGATGACCAACTCCGATGAACGGATGATGTGCGCATAGGGCTCGAGAAATTCGAACTGGGGGATCAGGCTGGGAAAGGGAAGAAAATCCGATGTCTGGGCCAGCAGGACGTAGTTTTGCAGAAACATCGACATGCCGATGGCGCTGATCAGCGCCGAAAGCCTCGGGGCTTTGCGGATCGGTTTGTAGGCGATTTTCTCGATGGTAAACCCGTAGGCCGAAGAATAGATGACGGCAACGATCGAGGCGATGACCAGAATCGCGATCGCATTCCAGCCCATCAAGGTCAACACGCCGGCCACGATCAGCGCGGTAAAGGCGCCGATCATGTAGATTTCACCGTGGGCGAAATTGATCAACTCGATGATCCCGTAGACCATGGTGTAGCCCAGGGCGATGAGCGCGTAGATGCTTCCCCGGGTCAGCCCACCGAGAAACAGCTCGAGAAAGTAGTCCATAAACGGTTTCCAGAACGTGCCTTCGGGTTCTTGACGCTGATGTTTTGCTTAAATACGGTCTGGTGTGAATAAATCAGGGGGCAGGCGGATGCCGCCTGTCCCCCTGAACCGGTAAACGGGTCCTCATCGGCTACTTGATCTCGACATATGCCCCGTTTTGAACCTGATACATGGCAAATCCGACGCCGATGGCATCGCCCCGCTCGTCAAAGCGGATGATCCCCAGAGGGGTCGCCACATACTCGGTGCGAAGGGCGTTGACGATGTCGTCGTAGTCGGTGGAGTTGCTCTTTTCAACGGCGTTGAGCAGCGCAAGCGCCGCTGCATAGGCGTTGAGGAAAAACGCGCCCGGATCTTCACCGTACTTTTGCCGGTGGGCCTCGGTGGCCATGACCGCCATGGGGTTGGCGGTGGTGTCCATGGGACCGGTGGCGTAGACGCCTTCGGCGTATTCGCCGGCCACCTTGATGAAGGTGTCGTCCTTGACGCCGTCATCGGAGATGAAGATGGTGTCCATGGCCTTTTTGCGCATCTGGGTGACGATCTTGGAGGCTTCCGGATGGTAGCCGCCGAAGATGACCGCCTGGGCGCCGGAGTTCTTGATTTTCTGAACCACGGCCGAGTAGTCCACGGCGCCGGGGGTGACCCCTTCATAGAGAACGACCTCGGCTTCGGGCTCGGCTTCCAGGAACGTCTTGGCAAATTCGGCCAGCCCCTTGCCGTAGTCGCCCTTGTCATGAAGCACTGCAATCTTGGAAAGCTTCAGGCGGTCCAGGGCGAAGTCCACCTCCAGACGGGCCTGGGCGTCGTCCGAGGCGATGGTGCGGAAGAAGTTCGGGTAGTCTCCGCTCTGGGTCAGGGCCGGGTTGGTCGCCGACGGTGACATCACCGGGATGTTGGAATCCTTGTAGATGCCCAAGGCGGCCTTGGTCGCACCGCTGCAGATGTGGCCCAGCACGAAATCGACCTTGTCGCCCACCAGCTTGGTGGCGGTGTTGGTGGCGACCTCCGGCTTGCAGACGTCGTCTTCCACGATCAGTTCGATCTTTCGGCCGCTGATCCCGCCCATCTCGTTTCGATGTTCAACGACCAGTTCAGCCGCCTTGACGGTGGGGATCCCGTAAGAGGCGAGGTCACCGCTGTGGGGACCGGCGACGCCCATCCGGATCGGCGCCGCTTCTTTGATGGGTGCAGCTTCCTTGGCCTGTTCGGCGGGCTTTTCGGATTCCCCGCAGGAGACAAAAACCGCCCCGGCCATCACCAACGCCGCCATGACTGCCAGAGCCTTTGCAGATCTCGATTTCAGCATTGCCTTTTCCTCCATTTCATCACGCTTGTACGATAATAAATGAACGATTCACCAATATGAACCTACGCTATATACCCAAGGCGGAGTTTGCGCGTCAAGACAAAAAAATCTTGCTGCAGCTGGCAGATACCGATATGGAAGTGCCAGAAAATCCCGGAAAGAGGCACCTGGATCGTCAGGCGAACGGCAGAGGCAGGGATTTATCATGGCGGAGTCACCCATCACCTTTCGAAACATCGGCATCGTGGTCAAGCCGGACGCCGAGGCCAGGGCCAAGGCCGACGAGCTTGAAAAATGGCTGGGGCGAAGGCAAATCCGGGCGTTTCGCATCCGAAGCCCGATGCCGAGCCAGGGGCGCTCGAGCCTGCCCGGGCCTGCGCCTCCCCAGGAGCTCGACGCAGTTTTCGTGCTGGGCGGCGACGGCACCTTTTTAAGCGCCGCCCGATGGATCGGCGACCGGAATATCCCGCTGCTCGGCATCAAGTTCGGCCAGGTGGGGTATCTGGCGGCGGTTGCCGCGGAAAATCTGTTTTCCGCCGCCGAGGCGGTGCTGCAAAACGCCCTGGTGACCGAAACCAGGATGCGTCTTTGCGTGGAAATGTTCCGAAACGGCGATGCGGTGCTCCGGGAAACGGTTCTCAACGACGTGGTCGTCAACAAGGGGGCGCTGGCCCGGCTGGCCCATATCCAGACGGATATCGACGGCCGGTACCTGACCACCTACAGTGCAGACGGCCTGATCATTGCCACGCCCACCGGCTCGACGGCATATTCTCTTGCCGCCGGAGGCCCGGTGATTCACCCGGCGGTACCGGGGATCATTCTAACGCCGATCTGCCCCTTTACCCTCACCAACCGCCCCCTGATCGTGCCGGACCAGGCGGAGATCACCCTTCGGTTGGGCGAAAAATCTTCGGACATCATGCTCACCATGGACGGTCAGGAGGGCTTCGAGGTCCGAAGAAACGACGTCATCCGCGTTCGAAAGCACGCCCACCCCCTTCAGATGCTTACCCCGCCGGGACAACGATACTACGACGTGCTCAAGGCCAAGCTCCGGTGGAGCGGCGGACGGGTGTGATATGGAAACCAGACTGTTTCGCCCGATCCGGCCAAGCCGGCGATCCAAGGTCAATTGGGCGGGTCCCGATCTGGTTGACTTCCCGCCGCTATTACAATATAAGAAGCTGAAACGATAACACATTTGTCCCGGTGCGAAAGCATTTCATGGCCCTGTTTCAGAATCGGAAAAGGAATGTCAAGCTGCATTCCGCCCTCATCTCTGCGGCAATCCTCCTGGCCGGGATTCTGGGCTATTTCATTGGGTTTACCTTTTTAGACACCATCGAACTGAAGACCATGGACATGCGGTTTTTGGCCCGGCAGCGCATTGCGCCCGGACCGGAGATCGTTCTGGCCGTGATCGACGAAAAGAGCATCGCCCGGGAGGGCAGGTGGGTCTGGCCGCGGACGAAGATCGTCCGCCTGGTTGAAAAGCTCTCCGATGCCGGAGCCAGGGTGATCGCCTTTGATATCGGTTTTCTGGAGCCCGACGACCAGCGGGTCATTCGCGTGCTGGAACAAGTCGAGTCGACGCTGTCTGATCTGAAGCCCGGCGACGAGCGGCTGAAAAAGCGCGTGGAAGCCCTCAAGTACGCTTCGGACAGCGACCGGCAGCTGGCCGCCGCCATCCGCGATTCCCGATCCGAAGTGGTCCTCGGCTATTTTTTCCAGATGGATCCGGAGGTTCTGGACCACATGACCGCAGAGGAGATCGACAGTCACCAGCAAAACATTCAAGGCTCCGCCTACAAGACGGTTCGTTTTTCATCCGCCGATGCCCAACGCGTGCCGTTGATCCGGGCGGTGGCCCCGCAATCCAACATCCGGGTGATTTCAGAGGCGGCCGACTACTCCGGATATTTCAATATGTACCCGGATCCGGACGGAGTGGTGCGCTGGATGCCCGGCGTGCTCCGGTTCAACGAGGCGTATTATGCCCCGCTTTCCCTCGCGGCCACCAGCGCATACCTAAAGGAGCCGTTGGGGCTGGAGGTGGCCGAATACGGCGTGGATCAGATCAAGCTCGGAAAACTGAACATTCCCACCGATGAATTCGGGCGTATCCTGATCAACTATCGGGGAGAAGAAAAGACCTTTCCCCACATTTCAATCACCGACATTTTACACGACGACGTCGACGCCGATGCACTGGCCGACAAGATCGTCGTGGTGGGAGCGACCGCAGTGGGCATCTACGACCTGCGGGTCACCCCCTTCGGAACGGTGTTCCCGGGTCTGGAAATCCACGCCAACATCATCGACAGCATCCTTTCCCAGGATTTCATGTACCAGCCGGCCTGGGCGGCGATGTTCGACGTTCTGGTAATGGTGGTCAGCGCAGCGATCCTGGGGTTTTTGCTGGCGCGGGTCGGCGCCCTGTCCAGCGCCCTGGCCGGCGGGTCGCTTTGCGTCCTGTATGTGATTCTCTGCCAGTTTCTGTTTTCCTATCAGGGGTGGGTCCTGAACCTGGTCTATCCCCTGACCGTCATTTTGCTGATCTATGCGTCGGTGACGGTCTATCGTTATCTGGTCGAGACGCGTCAGAAAAAATTCGTCAAGGAAGCGTTTTCCACCTACCTGGCGCCGTCGGTGGTCAACAACCTGCTCGATTCACCCGAAAAACTCGTGCTGGGAGGGGAAAAGCGGGTCATCACCGCCTTTTTTTCCGATGTCCAGGGGTTTACGAGCATCTCCGAGACGCTTCTGCCTGAAGAACTCGTCGAACTGCTCAACGAATTTTTAACGGAGATGACCGATATCATCCTCCGCCACGAAGGAACCGTGGACAAGTTCGAGGGAGACGCCATCATCGCCTTTTTCGGCGCCCCCAACGACCTGGAAAACCAGGCGGAGGTCGCCTGCATGGCGTGCATCGACATGCAAAAACGGCTGGCCGAGCTTCGGAAAAAATGGCAGGGGCAGGGCCGGCCCGACCTTTACATGCGCATCGGCCTGTGCACGGGCCCCGCGGTCGTGGGGAACATGGGTTCCCGGAGCCGGATGGATTACACCATGATGGGGGACACCGTAAACACCGCCGCACGGCTCGAGGGCGTCAACAAGGTCTACGGCACGTACACGATGATCAGCGAATCGACATACACGGCCGCCGGCGGATGGATCCGGGCTCGGGAACTGGATGCCATCAACGTGGTGGGCAAAAAAGAGCCGGTCAAAATCTATGAACTGATCGGATATCCCTCAGACGTGGACGAGCACATGCAAAAAGCCGCCGCGATCTACAGCCGGGGACTTTCCGCCTATCGAAGCCGCCAGTGGGACCAGGCTGCCGCCTATTTCAGCAAGGCAATGAAGTTTCGACCGGAGGACGGGCCGAGCCGCATCATGGCGGAGCGATGCCGGCGATACAAGGCAGACCCTCCCGACGAAACATGGAACGGCGCCTTTACCATGACGACAAAGTAAAAAGGATGCTGAAAATAATCCTGCTGGTCCTGAAGGCAGGAAGCCAGGGGGAAGCTTTTTTAAACGAGCCGGAGATCGGGTATGTGCGCATTTCCCGTTGACAACCCATAGATATTTTAATAAATTTTAAATCGCTTTTCCGTTCCGCCGCCCGGGTAGACATCCCCGGGCGTGAAATTTTTTCCGGCCCCGGCCCCCCAAGACAATGTAAGGCAAAACCCCCATGCTCGGCGTCCCGAGAATGAGGGAGGTCGCCTTTTTTTCGGCTCTGCTCTTGCCGGCGATTGCCGGCTGTTCCCCTTTCTGTATGGGCCACATCGCTATTGGCACAAATTGCTGCAAAAACGAGCGGTCAACTCGTCGACCTACAAAAAATGTGGAAATTGATTTCATGCTCGAAAAAATGACGGGTTTTGGCTTCGGACCGTCCGATTTGCCCCCATGGCCGGAAATTCGGTCTGGCGGGCGTATCGGATCAAGTTGCTGCGGTTATTTGATATTCTATTTGATATGCTGTCTTGGCATTTTATTTGCTTGATTTTCGGCGTTGACGTGTCATCAGCGCATCAAGGAAGGGCGGGTATGGATGTGATGGAAATGGAGTTTATCGGCGGCCGGGGCAGAGGACACACGGCGAACAAGGCAATTTCAGCCGCCTTGCTTTTTTTCTGGATCTTTTTACTGGCGCCGCCGTCGTCCCGTGCCGAGATCGTCACTGCCAAAGGCTTCAGTTTTTTCGAGCCGGGAAGAGAGATGATCGCACGGGAAAAGGCCCTGGACGAAGCCAAGCGGGCCGCCATCGAAGCGGCCATGGGCACCATGGTCGAATCGAGGACCGTGGTGGAAAACTTCGAGGTGGTCAAGGACCAGATCTTCAGCCGGGCCGCTGGATACCTGACCGGCCTTCAGATCATCGAGGAGACCAAGACCGATCTGGGCACATACGAGGTCACCATCCAGGCCGATGTGAAGGTCTCCGTGCTCGTGGACGACCTGGACCGGTTCCGGAACATGATCCAATGGCAGCAGAACCCCCGGATCAGCATCGGTCTGGAGCCGGGCATCGATTCGGAAGTCCTCCCGACCGCGTCCAAGACCGTCAATCTTCTCAGCGACAAGCTCAAGAAAAACGGATTCAAGGTGTTTCGGCATGGGGAGGATGGCACGGCGCTGCAAATGGGCTTTCTCATCGCATTGTCCCTGGATATGTCGACCCGGCAAACCAAATATCAGGGCATCGAGCTGACGCTCAACGAAGTCGGCCTGACGTCGAACATATACCGGCCCGGTGACGGAGAAGTCGTCGCCACGGCCAGCGCGGTAGAGTCGATGCCGGGGGAAAACCGGCTCCAGGTTCTGGACAAGGGAGCCCGGGCCTGCGTAGACGCCGTGTGGAAGGACCTGAGGGATAAACTGCTGCGGCTGTGGGAAAAGGAGCTGTACAGCGAACGGGAGATATTTCTCGTTGCAAAGAACGTCGACAGCAGCGCCCAGGCCCACGAGATCGCCGGCGTCCTTCAGTCCGATGTCAGCGGCATCCTCGGTGCGCGGATCATCCGGTATGAGGAAGGGGCCGCAGAAATGAGCGTCCGCTATCGGGGCTGGCCTGAGCAGCTTTTCAACGAATTGCAGCTCTCTTATTTTACGAGTCGGTATTTTGATTCGCAACTCGAGTCGATGGCCGGAAACAAAATGACAATCCGTATAAAATAGGTGTTTTCGGAGGCACGGGAGGAAGAACCATGAGAATCGTCAGACCGGTGAAGATTGGACTGGCCCTGCTTTTCCTGATGTTGATGTTCGCATGTGCTGCAGGGCAGAAGCAGTTCGACGTTGGAATGCAGCTTTCTGCGGCGGGCAAGTACAAAGAGGCGATCGCCTATTTTGAGCAGGCGCTGGAAAAAGAGCCGAACAACGAAAAATACCAGCAGGCCCTGAACGAACTCAAGCAGAAGCTGGTCGGGCAGTTCGTGGGCGAGGGCAGGACCGCGCTCAAGTCCCAGACACCGATCACCATCGGCGCCATCTCCAAGGCCAAGTCGGCCCTTTCCGAGGCCAAGGGAATCGACGCCGCCCATCCGGACGTCAAGGCGTTGGAAGATACGATTGTAGGCCAGGAGCAGGCGCTGGTGACTGAAATCGAGAGTTTGTACAACGCAGCCCGTTCCGCAGTGGACGCCGGCGATTGGCTCAAGGCCTATTTCAGCCTGCAGCAGATTCAGAGCCGCTATCCCAATTACGAAAACAGCTACCAGATGCTGAACACTGTCAGCGAACAGGGATCGCAGGCGCTGTTTGCCGAAGCCAAGAATCGTTTCGATGCGGAAGACTTCCGGGGAGCCAAGGACCTGCTCCGAAAGGTGTTGGCCCTGAAACCCGACAGTGCAGAAGCCCGGGAGCTGTTGGCGATGGCCGAAGAGCGTGACAGCAAAGCCTACTTCGTGCAGCAGGCCCGGGAGGCAGTGATGGCCCAACAGTGGGACCGGGCGGTGAAGACCTATGAGCGGGCCCTGGAGTACGATCCGGAAGACCAGGATCTGCGAAAGCTCATCGGCCACGTGCGCACCAAGGCCGGGCAGTTCTACATCCGCAAAGCCACCGGGCAGATGGACGAAGGCTGGCTGTTCAAAGCCATTGGAACCTACAACGTGGCCGCCGAATACATCAATGATCCCACCGACTACCAGATCAACAAGCTCCAGCGCGATCTCGTCTCTCGCGCCAATTACGCCGCCGGCCAGTTCAAGGAACAGGGCCGGTATGGGGGGGCCTGGTTCTGGTACAGCCAGATCAAGAAAATCGACCCGGACTATCCGGACATTTTCTTTCTGTCCCAGGCCATGGAAGACCGAATCAAGGAACGGGTGCAAAAATCGATCGCCGTTTTCGACTTCGGAAGCCCCTCGGACAACAAGGACGCCGGCATCATCGTGGCCAACAACCTGATCACGTTTCTGTTCAACAACGCCAGCGGAGACATCAAAATCCTGGAGCGGGAAAATCTCAAGTCGATCTTGGAAGAAATGAAACTGGGCCAGATCGGCGTCGTCTCGGCGGCCAGTGCAAAGGAGATGGGACGCGTCTATGGCATCGACGTGGCCATCATGGGAAGCGTGCTGCTGTTCAAGGTCGATTCGAGCGTCTCGGACGGGACCAAATCGGTTCGCTACCAGGTCGGCGAGAAGATCGAGGACAACATCGAATATCTGAACTGGAAGGCCAAAAACCCGAATCCGAAACAGGAGGAGCTGGACGCCGCGCCTCCGGCGAAAATCAAGATTCCGGAATTCAGCGAAAAGGACTACGCGGTATCCAACCACAAGAAGGTCGGGTTCGTGCAGCTTTCGTTTCGCATCGTCGACGTGCGAACCGGCGAGAACATCCAGGTGCGCACCGTGGAGCGAAAAGAGACCGTGGAGGACATCACCAGCGCCGGACTTCCGGAAGCCAAAGTCAAGTTCGATCCGCTGGAGATCTCCACCGACACGGAGCTGCTTCAGAAGATGACCGCCGAAGTGGTGGCCGAACTCGGCCGCGAAGCCCTCCGGCCCCTGCAGAACCTGGAGCAGACATATTTCAACGAGGGAGAAAAGCTGCAGCGGCGGCGGGACAAACTCGGCGCCGCAGAAAGTTTTGTCGACGCCGTATTCGACGAAAGACTCAAACAAATCCAGGACTCCCCGATGACGAAAAAGGCCAGCGAGAACCTGGACGAAATTTTCAGGGAGTACAGGGTCAGCCTGGGAGGGTAATCCATGTGTCGAGCCCGGAGCCTGGGTTGGTGCCTGCTGCTGGCAGCCGTGCTGCTGCTGATCAGGACGACGGCCTGCGCCGCGCCCCCTGCCGAGAACACCTTGGCGATTTTGAACCTGAGGCCGACCAATTTCGAGGCCATGGGGTACAACGGCGAGATTCTCTACGCGCTGATCTCCGCCTTGGAAAAGGAAAAGTCGGTAAAGCTGGTGCCCCGCCGCCAGATGGAAGACAAACTGTTTCAAGCGGGGCTGGTCCAGGGGGATTCGCCGGATATGGCGATGGAGGCGGCCGGGGTTCTTGGAATTCGCTACGTGCTGTTTGGAAACGTCACCAAGGACGGGTCGCGGATCCTGGCCAACATGAGCCTGATGGACGCCCAGCGCCGCAGGGTTGCCGAATCGTGGACAGAGAATTACGGGTCCCGGCAGGACATCTTGGCGAAGATCCCCCAGTTTGCCGCGGCGCTGGCCGCAGCGCTGGTACAGGCGAACAGCGACAAGGGCGGTGCCGAAATTGTCCAAGCAACGCCGATTGCGCCGAAGGTGACCCTCGAGACGCTGGGGGCCGCCGGGGAAGGGGACAATGTCGTCGTCCGCTGGAAGATCTCGGCAACGGAGGCGATCGCCGGCTACCAGTTATACCGATCCGAGAGTACGGAGGGGCCTTACCAGTTTCTCGGCCGCAGCGAGGAGGCGGAGTTTGTCGACAAGGCTATTAAAAAGGGGCGCACCTACTATTACCGCGTCGGCGTCGTGCTTGCCTCCGGCCGGGAAATCACGATCGACCGAACCGCCGCAATTCGCAATGCCGGAGAAAAACTGCCGCATCCGCCGCTGATTTTGGGTGCTACGGGGTCCGTACGGCGGACCGAGGTCAAATATGTCCCCAACCTGCTCAACGACCAGGAAAAGTTCTCCATCGTCGAGTACCGGGTCCATCGCAAGGCCGGCCCTTCCGACCCCTGGACCGCTATTGCCACCGCCGGGGCAAAACTCAGCTCCCAGCAGGAACTGGGGTTCACTTTCGAAGACACGGCAAATCTGGAAGACGGAAGCACCTACTTCTATGCCATTTCCAGCGTGGACCGGAAAAAACGGGAAAGCCCCCTGTCGGATCCGGTTTCGGTGAGCACCGTTTCCCGCCCTCAGCTTCGTTTGGAAAAGGAGCACCAGCTGCGGAAAATCGATCTCGCCTGGCAGCTCATCGATCAGGCGGAGGGCTATTACCTGTACCGTAAACAGGCCGCGGAATCCTGGCAGCGGGTCGAAAAGGTCCGCGCACAACCGTCTTTTCCATACACCGACAAGGATGGTCTGGAAGACGGCCAGCATTACGAGTACCGGATTACCGCCTACGATGCCAAGGGAGAAACCGGACCCAGCAATGTGATCACCGCCAGGACCAAAGCACTCCCCCCGCATCCTGCGGACATCGTCGCCCAAAGCGGGATGGTCAAGTCGGTGGCGCTGGCCTGGACGCCGGTGGACGACCCGGACGTGGGCGGCTATGCGATCTATCGGGGCGCGGCCGCGAACCGTCTCGAGGCGTTGACCAAGCTGAAAGGATACCGGAAAAACAGTTACCAGGACAAGGGATTTGGCTTTTCCTCACTCGATGACGGCACCGATTATCATTACGCGGTGGCCAGCTACAACCTGTTCGGTGCCGAAGGGCAGAAAACCCCGGCGGTCAGGGCGCGGACCAAGCCCCGGCCGTCTGCCGTCTCCGGACTTCGGCTCTCGGCCCTTCCAGACCGGATTCTGGTCCAATGGGATTTGAACAGCGAGCCCGACATTGACACATACCGTTTGTATCGAAGCCGCGGGGGCGGCGGCTGGTCCAAGATTGCAGAGATCGGACCCCGGGAATTTTCCTATTCCGACACCGATCTGAAGCCGGACACCGAATACCGGTACCGCATGATTGTGAAGGATTCAGACGGGCTCGAAAGCGATCCGGCGGAAAGCCTGCCGATCCAAAGCCCGATCGTCGCTCCCAACTCCTGAATCGAGGGATTGGGACCGGAAGGAAACACCCTCTGTGGATCCTGAGCCGCCCGTCTATCTGCACGGCCGCCGGGGTTGCAGGACGATGCGGAAAGGAACCTGTGGACATGGACCCATTTTCTCCAAATCGACGTCGAGATCCCGGGGTTTGGCGGCGGCGGTTTTTTCCGCGGCGCCGGGCCTTGAATCGCGGCGTCCTGATTCTTGCCGTCGTTTTGCTGATGGCCGCACCCCTGGGGGCTGCCGCGGCAGAACCGGAGCAGCGATTCATCTTGTTCAACGCGGAATACAACTCGAGTCTCAAGCAGCTGAGCAAGACCACGGTGTTCATGGAAAAGCGCCTGTTCAAGCTCGACACGCGAACCGGTGAGACCTGGGTGCTGATCGACGTGCTCCAGGATGGGGAAGACATCCGCTACTGGAAAAAGATCACCAATTCCCCGGAGAAATAAGGTCGGGTGCGCGATTTTCATTCGGTTTCGTGCTGCGCGAAGCACGGCAAGGGTTGCAATCAAACCCCGGAGGCGGCTAAGATGCCGGTCGGCCGCTGCCCGGGGCCAAATACTTGGATGCGGTTTTTTTGAAATCAGGCTTGCTCAAAGGAGACGTGCCATGAAGAATCTTCATTTACCGACGGCATGGGTGCTGGCCGTTCTGCTGCTGTTTCCCCTGGCGGCGTCGGGAGCCGATTCCGTTGCATTGATCGAAAGCAGCGGCGCCGGAAGCGTCAACTGGACCGAGGGATATATCGAGGCCAAAGGAATCGGCGCGCCCCCGGAAAAGTACTACGGAAAACCCAATGCACGGCCGCTGGCCATGCGGGCCGCCAAGCTCGACGCCCTCCGGAATATTTTGGAGGTGATCAACGGAGTACGGGTGGATTCCACCACCCTGGTGCGGGATTTTACCATCCAAAGCGACCTGATCCGAACCGAAGTGGAAGGAATGGTCCGGGGGGCCCGGGAAGTGGACACGCAATACATGTCCGACGGTACCGTCGAGATGGTCATGAGGGTTCCGCTCCACGGCGGATTTTCCGAGATCGTGCTGCCCAAAGACATCCAGCAGGTCGGTTCGATCACCACGGCCGTCGCGCCCAAACAGGACACGGGGATCTATACCGGCCTGGTGGTCGACGCACGGGGGCTCAACGCGCGTCCGGCGATGGCGCCCAAGGTGGTTGATGAAAACGGCCAGGAGGTCTACGGATCGGCATTCGTCAGCCGGGAGTTTGCAGTTCAGCAGGGCATGAGCGGATATGCCAAGGCGATCGAGGCCGCCGCGGAAAATGAACGTGTCACGGACAACCCCTTGACGGTAAAGGGGCTCAAGACCGAAGGCCCCGGGAGGTGCGATATCGTCATCAGCAACGCGGATGCATCGCGGATCCGCAACGCAGCCGAGCATTTGTCTTTCATGAAAAAATGCCGGGTGATGATCGTCGTCGATTGAGCCGGTTTCCGATGCGGCGGGTAAACGCCCGGCCCGGAATCCCATCGAATACGGGTCCGATGTTTTTCGTGGACAAGGAGGAATCATGATTTCAAATAAGTGGATCATCGGCTTGGCGGCGATTCTGCTGCTGACATTCACCGCTTGCGGGCCCAAGCCAATGGCGCCGAAGGCGGAACTCGACACCCCCGAACATCATGTCGCAAACGGCAACAAGCTGCTGAAGGCAGGCAAGCTGGAAGGCGCTTTTTCCGAGTTCAATCGGGCAAAGGAGTTGGACCCGAAACATTCGCCGGCTTACCTCGGAATGGGAGTCGTATACGGCCTTCAGGGAAATTTTGAAGAGGGGCTTGAGGAGCTGAAGACCGCCGATCGTTATGCCAAGGGCGACGCAGAAAAGCTCAACGTGGATGTCGGCTACATGCGGGTGTACCTGGCCGGCAAGGAAATCATCGACGAAAACTGGCTCAGGCGGGTGGAAAACGCCTATCGGGACGCGATTCGCATCGACGACCAGCGGCCGGAGCCGTATTATTACATGGGGCTGGGATACAAGGATTCCTATGAATTCAGAAAGGCGGCCGTCGAGTTCACCCGCGTGCTCGACTTGAACAAAGACCTGGCCGCCGAGGCCGACAGAGAATATGCGGTTATTCAGCGCATCGAACGGGCGATGCCCGGCACCAAGGTCGGAAAGAAAATCGCCCTGCTCGATGAGATCACAAGAGCCGACGTGGCCGCGCTGTTTATCGAGGAGCTGGAAATCGACGAGATATTCCGGCGGCGGATGCCGCGGACCTACGATACCGCTTTCAAGAGCCCGGAAAAGAATTTTCAATCCGGACAGTACGTGAAAACCGCCCCGGCGACCGATATCGAAGACCATGTGCTCAAAACCGACATCGATGCGGTGATCGAGCTTGGGATCAAGGGCCTGCAACCGTTTCCGGACCACACCTATCGGCCCTACCAGCCGATTACCCGGGCCGAGTTTGCCATGATGATCGAAGATATTCTGATCAAAATTACCCGGGATGAAACCCTGGCGACCCAGTTCATCGGAAGCCCGTCTCCCTTTCCGGATCTGAGAAGCGATCTGCCGTACTTCAATTCCGTCATGGTCTGCACCACCCGCGGCATCATGGAGACGACCGATCCGGGTACAGGAGAATTCCAGCCGATGAAACAGGTCACCGGCGCCGATGCCCTGCTCAGCATCCGGACCCTCAAAAACCAGGTCGATAAGTTTTGACCGGGGGAGACGCCGTGAAAAGACGAGCTGGAAAAAGCGCCGTTCTGTTGGCCCTGACGATGGTTTTTTTGTTCGGGACCGGTGCCTTGGCGTCTTCGGATTCGGCCATAACAGTGAAGATCGGCGGAGAATCGGCCGCGGTGTCTCTGCTGGAAGGAAGCGCCTGGTTGAAAAAGCAAGGCAAAGAGCCGGAGCAGCCTCTTAAAAGCGGCAGCCGGGTCTTTGCCGGGGATGTCGTTCGAACCGGCGGCGGCAGCCGCCTGGAGCTGGCCCTGCCCGAGGGAAGTTTTCTCCGGTTCGATGAGAACACCTCCTTTACGATGATGGCAAGCACCTATCAGGAGGCCGAGGAAAGCCGCAGCATCCGGATCCGGATGATTCTCGGAAAAGCCTGGGCGAGGGTCAGCCGACTGTTCAAGGGGCGGGGGGGGTTTGCCATCGAGACCCCGACGGCCGTGGCCGGCGTGCGGGGGACGACCTACCGCCTCAACCTGGAAAGGGATCGTTCGGCCATGGTAAAGGTCTACGACGGGGAGGTGGAAGTCCGACGGCGGATGATCGAATACCGCCCCGCCCAGGGGCCGGCGCCGCTGAAAACGCCCCATCCGGTGGCCGGACCGGAGCCGGTGGCCGGGCCCAAGGCGGTGACCATGGAAGAGTGGGTATACATCGTCGGTGCGCTGCAGCAGATCGACATCCGCGCGGACGGAACGGCCACCGAACCCTTTCGCTTCGACATCCAGGCCGACCTGGACGATTGGGTCCGGTGGAACCAGACGCTCGACCGGATGCACGAGGAAAAGCAATAAAAAAGGGCGCCGGCAAAAATGCCGGCGCCCTTTTTTATTGCATGAAGATCAAGACCGCCGGGCGCGTGGATCATGTGCCCATTTGCCATGAGGCCAGATACTTTTTTTGTTCAGCGGTCAGCCGGTCCATCTTGACCCCCATTGCCGCAAGCTTTTCCCTGGCAATGGCCATGTCGATTTCCTCGGGGACCGGGTATACCTGGTTGTCGAGGCGGTCGCCGCCCTTGACCATCCACTCGATGCTCAACGACTGGTTGGCAAAGCTCATGTCCATGACGCTGGACGGATGGCCCTCTGCGGCCGCCAGGTTGATCAGTCGGCCCTCTGCCAGCACATAGACCCGCCTGTCGTCTTCGATCTGATGCTCCACGACAAACGGTCGAATGGTGCGTGTGGCACGGGTCAGTTCGCCCAGGCCCGGCAGATCCAGCTCCACGTTGAAATGGCCGGAGTTTGCGACGATGGCCCCGTCTTTCATCACCTTGAAATGCTCTTTTCGGATTACGTTGATGTTGCCGGTGACGGTGCAGAAAAAATCCCCGATCCGGGCGGCCTGGCTCATGGGCATGACCGAGAAACCGTCCATGACCGCTTCCAGGGCGGCGACCGCATCGATTTCAGTGACGATGACGTGGGCGCCCATACCCCTAGCCCGCATGGCAAGACCCCTTCCGCACCAGCCATAGCCGGAGACCACGAAGTTGCTACCGGCAATGAGCCGGTTGGTGGCGCGGATCATTCCGTCAATGGTGCTTTGACCCGTTCCGTACCGGTTGTCGAACAAATGTTTCGTTTTGGCGTCGTTGACGGCGATGATCGGATACCGAAGCACGCCGTCTGCAGCCATGCTCCTTAACCGAATGATTCCGGTGGTCGTCTCTTCGGTGCCGCCGGAGACCGACTCGATGAGCTCCGATCGCTCCGAATGGAGGGTGGAGACCAGGTCGGCTCCGTCGTCCATGGTGAACCGGGGGCGGGTGTCGATCACGGCATTGATGTGGCCGTAGTAGGTTTTGTGGTCTTCTCCCTTGATGGCGAAAACCGGGATTTTATCGTGTTTGACCAGGCTGGCGGCCACGTCGTCCTGGGTGCTCAAAGGATTGGAAGCGCACAGAGCCACCTTGGCACCGCCGGCCTTGAGGGCCTGCATCAGGGCCGCCGTCTCGGTGGTCACGTGGAGACAGGCCGCGACGGCCACCCCCTTGAGGGGCTTTTCAGCAGAGAATCGCTCCCGGATCCGGTTCAACACCGGCATGCTCTGGTGGGCCCACTCGATTCTCAGCCGTCCATCCTTTGCCAGCTTCAGGTCCTTGACATCGTGATTCATCTTGCCACCTCCAAGGTTCGTTATAGCCCCGCTTTTTGACGAAGCACATCGGCCATGTTGATTTGTTCCCAGGTAAATCCCGGTTCGTTTCGACCGAAGTGACCGTATGCCGCGGTCTGGCGGAAAATGGGGCGAAGCAGGTCCAGGTACTCGATGATGGCCGCCGGCCGGAGGTCGAACACTTCACGGACGATTTCTTTGACCCGTTCCTTGGAGATTTTTCCGGTTCCCATCATGTCGATCATGATGGAAACCGGCTCGGCGACGCCGATGGCGTAGGCGATCTGGATTTCGCATTTTTTGGCAATGCCGGAGGCGACGATGTTTTTGGCGATGTGTCTGGCCATGTAGGAGGCACTCCGGTCGACCTTGGACGGGTCTTTTCCGGAAAAGCAGCCCCCGCCGTGGCTTCCCTGACCGCCGTAGGTATCTACGATGATCTTTCGACCGGTCAGACCGCAGTCTCCCATGGGGCCGCCGATGACGAAGCGGCCCGTGGCGTTGATGTAGTAGCGGGTGTTTTTGTCGGTCATCTCCACCGGGATGACGGTCCGTATCACCCTTTCCAAGATACCGTCGCGGAGCTCTTCGTATTCGACGTCCGGTTTGTGCTGGGCGGCGATGACCACCGCATCGACCCGCTGGGGAGCGCCATCTACGTATTCGATGGTTACCTGGGCTTTGCCGTCGGGGCGCAGAAAATCGAGGCTGCCGTCTTTTCGGGCGGTCGCCAACTGCCGGCAAAGCTTATGGGAGAGGATGATCGGCATCGGCATCAATTCGGGAGTTTCGTCGGCGGCGTAGCCGAACATCAGCCCCTGGTCGCCCGCCCCCTGCTCCTTGAACAGGCCTTCTCCGGTGTTGACGCCCTGGGCGATGTCCTGGGACTGATGGTCGATGCTGGTAATCACCGCACAGGTTTTCCAGTCGAACCCCATGTGCGAGGAGTGATATCCGATATCCCGGATGGTCTGGCGGACGATCTCCGGTATCTCCACATAGGTGGTGGTGGTGATCTCTCCAGCCACGATGGCCATGCCGGTGGTGACCATGGTTTCGCAGGCGACACGGCAGTGCTTGTCTTCTGCGATAATCGCGTCGAGAATGGAATCCGAAATCTGGTCCGCCACCTTGTCGGGGTGTCCTTCGGTGACCGATTCAGAGGTAAAGAAAAAACGCTCGCTGCTCATCGGTATTCTCCTGTTCGGGTTGCGGCGTCGGGGAAAAACGCCCGTCAGTTGCCCACGCCGGTGAAGCGGTTTTGAGTTTATCGGGCCGGATCCAGCAGGTCGTTGTCGATCAGCCGCGTCGTTCCGACGCGCACGGCCAGTGCCATCCGGACCGGACCGTTGATTTCCTGCCGGTCTTCCAGGGTCTCCGGGTCGAATATCCGGATGTAGTCGATGTCGGTTTCCGGAAAGGAGGCGATCACATCCTTTGCGGCCGAAACGATGCACGCCGCGGTTCTTTCTCCAGACGAAACCATCTGCTGGGCCTCGATCAGCGCTTTTCGAAGCGACAGCGCCGATCGGCGCTGATCGTTGCTCAGGTAGCTGTTCCTGGAGCTCATGGCCAGCCCATCCGGCTCCCGCACGGTCGGGCCGGCGATGATGGTAACGTCCATGTCCAGGTCTCGGACCATTTTTTTTACCACCATCACTTGCTGGTAGTCTTTCTCGCCGAACACCGCCGCATGGGGCTTGACGATGTGAAAAAGCTTGGTGACCACCGTGGCGACACCCCTGAAAAAAACCGGCCGGGAAAGGCCGCAAAGGTGCCGGGGAAGCCGCTCGAGATGGACATAGGTCTCGAATCCCTCCGGGTAAAGCTCGGCTTCCGAGGGCGTAAAGACAATGTCGACCCCTTCTTTTTGGGCCAGTGCAAGATCCCGGTCCAGCGCCCGGGGATAGTCCTGAAAGTCTTCTCCAGGTCCGAATTGAGCCGGATTGACGAAGATACTGACCACCACCACATCTCCGACGTGCCGGGCGAGACGGATCAGGGACAGGTGCCCCTCGTGGAGAAATCCCATGGTGGGAACAAAAACAATCCGGCGGCCGGGGCGGAGCCGGTCCGCCAGTGCCTGCATCGAGTTCACGTTGCGGACGACGTCGATGATTTCCTCCGACGCAAGATGTTTCGGCAGCCGAAAAAACGCCGGCCGCCAGCGGTGAGTCCACCAAATTTTTGTAGATCAACCGGGGGATGTTGTCAACTAAAGGAAATGCCTGTCAAAGGGGTCCGGGCGGCTTGCTTCGGTTCGTTTTATTGTGATACAGATCCGAATATCGGTTGCATTCATGTCGACATTTCCGCCATTTTCCGGAATGGGTATTACAAGAGCGGGCCGCTGCCGATGCCCGCTGTGGGCAACGCAGGGGCCCGGCGCTACGGATGCCTCCGTTTTTTGCCGGCGCGCAGGAGCGGAACTCCTTGGCGTCTGAACCAAAAGTCGGTTGCCTCAAGGAAGGGAAAAGGTCCATGGGCGTGAGCGCTCAGGTGCGATCCACATTTGTCGTCTTGCTGCTGATGCTGGCGATGGCCGCCGCCCTGCCGGCGGTTTGTTCGGGGGCCGGCACCGGCGCTGCCGCCGCCCTGGATGCCGAAACGGCCGGACACCCTGTCGAGGCTGAAGCCGCCGACCACGGCCACGGAAACCTGGGGGAGATCCTTCCGCTCTGGAGCTGTCTACCGTTTGCGGGGATGCTTCTTTCCATCGCTTTGTTTCCCTTGTTTTCGCCGGCCTTCTGGCACCACCACTTCGGAAAGGTGTCTGCCTTCTGGGCCGCCGCTTTCGGGATTCCATTCCTGTTTTTCTACCGCGGAATCGCAGTGTACGAAATTTTGCACATCATCCTGGCCGACTACGTTCCGTTTATCATTCTTCTCTGGTCTCTGTACACCGTGTCGGGGGGGATTATTTTGCGGGGCTCACTTCGGGGAACCCCCCCGGTCAATGCCGGCATGCTGCTGCTGGGAACCATTCTCGCCTCCTGGATGGGGACCACCGGCGCGGCCATGCTTCTGATCCGCCCGTTTCTCCGGGCCAACAGCTACCGAAAGAGCCGAACCTTCATGGTGGTGTTTTTCATCTTCCTGGTGGCCAATATCGGCGGCTCCTTGACCCCGCTGGGCGATCCGCCCCTGTTTCTGGGTTTTTTGCGGGGGGTGAACTTTTTTTGGACCCTTCATATCTTTCCCCACATGCTGCTGACGGCCCTGATTCTTCTGGCCGCCTACGTTGCTATCGATGTCTATTTCTATCGCAAGGAAAAGGACGCCAAGCCCGACGACGGCCCCGGGGAGCCGATCCGCCTGGAAGGCACCTACAACTTTCTCTTTTTGGGCGGAATCGTCGGTTCGGTGCTCATGAGCGGAGTCGTGGAATGGGGGGATGTCAACGTCCTGGGGATCCACCGGGCGGTTCAGGACTGGGCCCGGGACGGTCTTCTGGTGCTCATGGGGGTGTTGTCCCTGGTGGCGACGCCCTATCGGATTCGTGAGGACAACGAGTTTACCTGGTTTCCGATTATCGAGGTGGGTTATCTGTTCATCGGCATCTTCATCACGATGATTCCCTGCCTGCTGATTTTAAAGGCCGGCAGCGCAGGGGCCCTGGCCATGCTGATCAACGCGGTAAAAGAGCCGTACCACTACTTTTGGATCACCGGGTTTTTGTCGGCCTTCTTGGACAATGCGCCGACGTATCTGACTTTTTTCAGCACCGCTTTGGGCCGCTTCTATCCGGGGATGGCAGAGGCCCAGGCCGTGCCGCTGTTGATGACCGAGAGCAGCATCTATTTGATGGCGATTTCAACCGGGGCCGTGTTCTTCGGGGCAGTCAGCTACATCGGAAATGCGCCAAACTTCATGGTCCGTTCCATCGCCGAGGAAGCCGGCACGCCCATGCCAAGCTTCTTCGGGTACATCTTCAAATACGCCCTGCCCCTGCTGGTGCCGGTTTTTCTGGCAGTGACGATCATCTTCTTCTGATCGAACCGCCCCAGACGGAGGGCTTCAAGAGATACGAATGAAAAGAAGGTTCACAGGAAAACGAATCGCCTTTGTCGGCGGCGGCAAATTTTGCACCAAGCTGCTGGAGTTTATCGCAGACGAGGCGTTTCCGGGTCCGCGCCCCGAGGTGCTGGCCATTGCCGATATCGACATGGAGGCCCCGGGGATCCGTGCGGCAAGGAAGATGGGTATTTTCACCACCGCCGACTACCGGGAGCTGTATCGTATCGAGGGGCTGGAGGCCCTCATCGAGGTCACCTACGACCTGTCTCTGGCCGAGACGATCCGAAAGCAAAAGCCCGAGCACATCGACCTCATCGACCATTTCGAGGCCCGTTTCATCTGGGATTCGCTGCACGTCGAGCACGTGAAGAGAAAAACGCAATGGGAGCTTGACGAGCGCGGCAGCGACCGGGAAACTGTCTTTACTCTCTTTGAGAACCTGGCCCGGCAGGTGACAGACGTCATCGAGCGGCGCCATGCCCGCTACCAACAGATCGAACAGGAGCTTTTCCGCCAGAAGCGCACCGCGGCCCAGATCATCGAGGGGAGCACGATTCCGACCTTCGTCATCGATCAGGAGCACGTCATCACCCACTGGAACCGGGCCATGGAGCGGCTTACCGGGCTTCGCGCCCAAGAGATGGTCGGTACCCGGAAACAGTGGATGCCTTTTTACGAAAGCGAGCGGCCGTCCATGGCCGACGTAATTCTGGACCGGATCGACGAAGCCACCATCGAAAAGCTGTACGGTGGGAAATGGCGCAAATCGGTGCTGATCGAAGGGGCCTACGAGGCTGACGGCTTTTTCCCGAACCTCGGCGGGGATGGCAAGTGGTGCTGGTTTACGGCAGCCCCGATCGAGGCCCCGGACGGCAGCTTCATCGGGGCCATCGAGACCGTTTGGGACAAGACCGAGGAAAAGAAGGCCGAAGAGGAAATCGAGCGCCACAACCGGCTCATGACCGAAACCGCCCGCGCCCTGGGAAAGAGCGAGGCGGTGATGAAGCAGATCATCCAGGGCAGCACCATCCCGACCTTCGTCATTGACGAAACCCACACCGTCACCCACTGGAACCGGGCCCTGGAGGTCCTTTCCGGGGTGTTCTCCCAGGACATCATCGGTACCCGTAAGCAGTGGACACCCTTTTACCGCAGTGAACGGCCCACCATGGCCGACCTGATCCTGGACCAGGTCGATGAAACCCGGATCGAACGGCTCTACAGCGGGCACTGGCGGCGTTCGGAGCTGATCGAGGGGGCCTACGAGGCCGAAGGGTTCTTCCCGAACCTGGGCGGCGAGGGCAAGTGGTGCTGGTTTACGGCGGCCCCGATCCAGGCGCCGGACGGAACCCTGATCGGGGCCATCGAGACCCTCTGGGACAAGACCGAGGACAAGCGGGCTGAAGAGGAAAAAGAACGCCACACCCGGGAGTTGAGCACCCTTTGCAGCATCTACACGGCCCTGAGCGCCACACTGAATATCGACACCGCCCTTTTCATGACCGCCGAGGAGCTGCAGCGGTTTTCCGAGGCCGACGGCGTCTGCATTTATCTCAGGGAAGACGACGGACGCTACCGGATGCGATACGGCACCGGCCTTTCGGCGGACGCCTGCAAAAAGGTACGCCTGGTGGACGACACCAGCATCATCGCCCAGGTGGCCGGGGAAAACCGGTTCACGCTCTTTGAGGATTTGCCGGAAGGATCCTCCGATGAGATCCGGTTCCTGGAAGAGCAGCACTTCGTCTCTTTGGCCTACATTCCCATCAGCTCCAAGGAGCGCCAGAATTTTGGCGTGATTCGGATGGCAAGCCGCCAGCCGAACCAGTTCTCCCACAGCCAGAAAGACATCTTTGAACTGATCGGAAACCGGGTCGGCGTCGCCTATGAAAACACGATTCTGCAGGAGCGGTATCGCAAGTCAGAGGAAAAATACCGCACCCTGTTCAACAGCGATCCGCATCCGACCTTCATTCTCGACAGTGCGACCTTTCAGATCCTCGATATCAACCAGCGGGCCCAGGACAGCTACGGGTATCGCCGGGAGCAACTCATCGGCTTGTCGTTTCTGTCCCTCGGCGACAAAGACGACCCGGAGATCGCCCAGGGGCTCGATCAGTTGGAGGAAGACCATTCGGCGATGTTCACCAAGAAGCGCCACTACCGAAAGGACGGGGAGGCCTTTTTCGTGAACATCAACATCAGCCATGCCCGCATCGATGAAAACACGGTGATTATCGCTTCGACCACCGACATCAGCGAATCCGTGGAAAAGGAAACCCAGTTGATCCAGGCCAGCAAAATGACCACCCTGGGGCAGATGGCGGCGGGCATCGCCCATGAAATCAACCAGCCGCTGAACGTGATGCAGGTCACGGCCGACTATTTGAAAAAAATGCTCGGCCGGGGCCGGGCGCTTTCCGGGGAGGATCTGGCTTCCATTGCCGAAGACTTTCAAAGCAACGTCCAGCGCGCCTCGGCAATTATCCAGCACATGCGGGATTTTTCCCGGCAGTCCGATGTGAACCGGGCCCGGATCGACATCAACGCACCGATCCGGGACGTCTTCAAGGTGCTCGGCCATCAACTCGAAGTCCACCAGATCGAGCTTGATCTCGATTTGGGAAAGGACCTCCCCCCCATTTATGCCGACCACAACCGGCTCGAGCAGGTGTTCATCAACCTGGTGACCAACGCGGTGGACGCCATGGACACCAAGGCCGCCGCCTCCGGAAATGCTTTCGACAAACGGCTGACCATCCGCTCAGGCTTTGAAGACGGCATGGTGACCGTGACGGTGACAGACACCGGCATCGGCATGAGCAAGGCAGTCCAGGAGAAGATCTTCGAGCCGTTTTTCACCACAAAGGAGGTGGGCAAGGGAACCGGGCTGGGGGTGAGCATCAGCTACGGCATCGTAAAGGACTACGACGGAACCATCGAGGTCCGCAGCAGTGAAGGGGAAGGGACTACCTTTACGCTTTGCTTTCCGGCTGTGAGGTGATTCATGAACCGTCTACTTCTCATCGACGATGAACCGGATATCCTGCGGGTGCTTTCCCGCTCGCTTCGCGCCGACGGATACGAGGTGCTGACTGCTGAAAGCGGCGAAGAGGGCCTGGCGGTATTTCAAAAGGAGCGGCCGGCGATCATCCTCACCGACAT
>CBFCZJ010000002.1:0-41397 GCA_965602445.1 uncultured Desulfobacterales bacterium
TGCCGGAAGGAGTTCTATAGGAATTTTTTTGTTTTAGCCGGTCAGTTCGATCAAACGTGATACTTCTCTCGAAGCCTCTGCCTTAGCGATCAGTTTGATCAAATGTGAAACCGTGCCATTTTGGCGTAGTTTCACATGAGATCCCAGGCTGTGCGTGCAGGTGCCCTGGTTGAGTGAAACCAGGCGGCGCAGCCGCCTCTTATAAAAGCGCGGAGCGATTTTATCGCGCTTTTATTTAGAAACGCTCGATTTCGGCGGATTTCCGGAGCTTCTGAATGTATTGGTCAGTGCCCTTCTTGATTTTTTCCCTCAGAAGGACCTCCTCCAGACGCCCCTTGACCTCGTCGTAGGCCAGGATTTTTTCCGGCTCGTGGTCTGTCACCTGCACGACGTGGTAGCCGAACCGGGTCTCGACCACAGGGCTGATCTCTCCTGTCTCCAGGGAAAACGCCGCTTCTTCGAAGGGTGCGACCATTTGGCCTCGGCCAAAGAATCCCAGGTCACCGCCTTCTGGGGCACTCGGCCCTTCGGACACTTCCCTGGCCACCGCGGCAAAGTCTTCCCCCTTCACCAGCCGAGCCCGGGCCGCGTCGATGGTCTTCCGGGCCTTTTCCTTGTCCGTCTCCGGATCGACTTTGACCAGGATGTGGCGGGCCCTCACTTTTTCCGGCTGCTGGAACACCGATCGGTTTTCCTGGTAGAAAGATCTCAGCTCTTCGTCTGAAACGGACAGCCCTTCCTCGACCTTCAGGGAAATCAGCTTCCGGACAGCCAGGGTTTCCCGAATTTTGGCTCGAATCTCGTCTTCGGTGAATGCCATTTCGGAAAGCACCTTCTCGAATTCGGCGTCATTCTGAAACCGGCTGCGGAAGGCATTGAACTGCTGCTCCACTGCCGGCGCTTCGATTTGAATGTTCTGCTTTTGGCTTTCCTGGGCCAGCAGTTCAAGATTGATCAGGTTTTCCAAGACCTTGTCCCGGACGTCTTCGACTTCCGCCCCCGACAGCTGACGGCCCTGCTGAGCCATTCTTTTTTCCAGCAGTGTGAATTCCCGCTCGACCTCTTCGGCCGTGATCATGCTCCCGTTGACGGAAGCAATGCTTGTCTGTGTTTTCTGGGCAAAGGCCGCCGAGCATATCATCAATAGGCACAACACGGCCGTGAAAAATAATCTCCAATAATATCGCATGGTTCCTCCTGGTTATGGACGCTGCTTTCTCCAGGTGCTCCAATCGCTTGGAAAACGCACCTGGGGTCTTGCCTGCCGAAGGGGCTGCCGCCGGGCGGGCGGCGCATCTCGGTCCTTTTTCCGTCTTGCTTCACTGACTTTCAATTTTCGTCCACGGAAGTCCTTTCCGTTGAGCCGGTGAACGGCCTTGTCTGCATCGGATTTGGTTGCCATCGCGACAAATGCATAGCCCTTTGGGCGCCCGGACACCGAATCATGAATGATTCGGACGCCGTCAACCCGTCCGAATCCGGCAAAGAGCGTCGTCAGGTCCGATTCCGATACGGTATAAGGGAGATTGCCGACGTAAAGATTGACCGTCATTTGAATTCTCCTGGTTGCCTCGTCCAACGGGCGGCCTCAGGGGCACCGCAGGACAGGCGATATCGAATTCACGATAAAAAGATCAAACCGGAGAGCTTGCGGACGACGGCGGGCGAACCGCCGCATCCCCGGGCCCGGAAACCGCGCCCCCTGGAGAGCGGAATTGATAAACGAAATGTGAAACCGTTCGAATCAGACGGAAACCCTCGAGGCTTGGTTGTCATGGAGGCGGCCGGTCGCCGCCGGAGGCGGACTGAAAGCAGGAATGCTGTGCGCCGATCGTTTGCCTTTTATTCTACGTAGCGCCAACCGGCGGCGTTTTACAAGAAAAAAAAGACTGGATTGAAAATCGCGCCCTTTGTCCGCGAAAGAGCAAAGGGCCGGACTTATGGAATTCCCTTAAAATCAACATCGTTTGTGGGGGTGTAAGGGTTGTAGACGTATACGTCCTTGTCCTCTGTAACCCGGAAGTTGGCAAAGTCATAGGCGGAGTACCATATCCCCACCTGCTCGCCGTCGGGGCCGACAAGAAGTGCGCCTCTTGCCTGGTTTTCCTGATATCCGTAAGGTGTTTCGACCATCTTTCGGAAGGCATCGGACTCGGGGTCGATCGCCTTCCAGAACTTGGATTGAAGCCGGTATTCATTCCGGATGCCGATGACGGCGTAAGGCATGTTGTCCCGCCCGATATAATAGTAGCGGTAATCCGAAGGAAGCCGATGCTCCACGAAGGCCGCCGTCACATCAGGGCCTTTTTCCATTCGCCCGTATCCACCGGCACATCCCAAAAGAAATGCCAGCATCGCTGCCAACGGGGCCACCAAAAACGGGTGTTGCACCACCGCTGCGGATCGTTTCATGGTTTTTCTCCGTCTGGACTCGCACTTGAGAAAAAAGCGTTACCCGAAAATTAGCCATATTTTGGAAGGGGTCAACCCACGGGGCCACAGGCCCGGAAAATGCGGCAGCGATTTTAAAAGCCGGCTTGACAAAGACAGGCAGAGTCGATAGATTGTATACCAATTGGGGCCGTATCCCACCCCAAGGTTTTCCCCGCTCCAGTGGTTTTGGCCGTTCGGCGCCGCCTTCAACATCTTCTTAAGAGAGCGCTGCAATAAACGGTTCGCCGATGTTCGGCAAGGGGGGCACACCCCCTGCGGGAAATCGTGTACCGGGCCCGTCTTTCGGACGTTTCGTACCGTCGAAACGGATCTGCGGAAAGCTGCCTGCATAGGGCTTGTCCTGGTTCTTTTTCAAGCGGACGAACTGCTGTCGGATGAGGACGAGAAACCTGTTTCTTATAGGCTGGCAATCCCCTTTCAAGGAAAAGGAGGCATCCAAAAGATGAGCGTAAAAATCCCGGACGAACTTTTTTACGATATCGTTACGCTTCTTACGGAACCCAAGGTGTTCAACCAGGCCGAAAGAGAGTGCGTCGTCAGCATGGAGCGCAGGGATGAGGTGCTGCAGCGGCTTCTGCGGATTCAACGATCCCGGTTTTTCGGCGCCAAAACCAAGAATTTGCGCCTGTGGACCTGATAACGCACGCCCAGCCCGTTGGCCGGCAGATGCCGGTCCGGGGGCAAAGCGCGCATCGAGACCCGTGGTGATCCCTCCCGCCAGACCCCTGCCACAAGGTCCTCCCTCTCAGCCGATCGGGAAATTTTGGATGCCTACATGGGTTCTGCAGCATAAATAAGGCAAAGCAAGAATTGCGCGGTGCGCCTCTCCTCTGGTAAGGACCATCAATATATCTTCTGTTGCGTTTAAAACGCCGTTTATTCCGTTTTACCATTTTGCAAGTTATCGACTGTCGGCTGGGGGAAGTATCGCATCTCCTGCGCCGGCCGGCGATTGAGCTAGGAAAGGAGTCCACATGCTGCCGATCCAGAAAATTATCGCCCCGACGGATTTCAGCGAACCGGCCCAGGCGGGTGTCGATGCCGCAGAGGAGCTGGCCCGGGAATTTTCAGCGGAGGTTATCCTGGTTTACGCGGTACCGCGAATACCGATGGTTCCTGCACCCCACGGCGCCGGCGCGGTCGGCCAGGTAGAACTGGAGCAGGAGATTCGGGAATCGGCCGAAAAGGCCCTGGACAAGATCACGGAAAAACTGCGGGCCGGCATCGGCAGGATCCGATACCGGGTGCTTTCCGGGGATCCGGCCCACCAGATCGTGGAGGCGGCCAAGCAGGAGCATGCGGATCTGATTGTCATCTCGACTCACGGAGAAACCGGCTGGCGTCGGTTCGTGTCCGGTTCGGTGGCCGAAAAAGTCGTCCGCTTGGCCGAATGCCCGGTTCTTGCCGTGCACGGGCCCGCGGGCAAAGAAGACTGATCCTGCGCCCGGCGAGGGGAGCCCTCCCCGAAAAAAAAACAGGCGCACAGGGGGTGCGCCTGTTTGACATCGTTGATCGGAAGGCTACTCTACAGTGACGTTTACCGCAGCCGGGCCTTTTTGTCCCTGCTCGATTTCGAACGTCACTCGATCGCCCTCATGCAAGGTTCGAAACCCGCTTCCGGTGATTCCGGTAAAATGAACGAATACGTCCGGACCCTCGTCTTGTGCGATGAATCCGTAGCCTTTTTTCTCATTGAACCATTTGACCGTGCCAGTTGCCATCTTAGCCCCCCCTCCTTTCTTGATAAGTCTCACTGTTTCATACCGAGGGCGCCTCAATGGAACCGCCTTTCCGGTGAAACAGGCCTGATGAACCGTTCACAGACCTTTCGTGATGGATAATTATTAGTCGATCCTCTAAACAAATCAAGAGTTTTCTAACACATGGCCAAAAATTGTTCCGGCAATAAAAAGGCCCGCTGCCTGTATCGGCAGCGGGCCTTTTTATTGCTTGTCGTGGTTTGAAACCCTAGACGACGGTCACGTTGACTGCAGACGGTCCTTTGGCGCCCTGCTGAATATCGAAGGTCACCTGGTCGCCTTCGTTGAGCGTACGGAAGCCGCTCGAATTGATCCCCGAATGGTGAACGAATACGTCCGGTCCGTCTTCCTGCTCAATGAAACCGTAGCCTTTTTGCTCATTGAACCACTTGACTGTTCCATTTGCCATGTTGCCACCCTCCTTTCATAGAATTTCACCGTTTCTTGACTTTGGGCGGCCACTTTCGACAAATGGTGCAAACCCTCAGAACGAAACCGGCCCGCCCCGGAAAGGGCGGGTTTTCAGTGACGGGGCTACATTAATGCTTTTCTAGAGAAAAGCAAGTACATTTTCACCTTATCGAAGGAAAAACAATGCGGGAGGGCGGCATCGTCAGTTCGATTCCCAGTCGAACAGGGAGATGTTTTCCGCCCGGTGGCGACCGTCTTCCTGCGCGACCAGATCGAACTCCAGCACACTCTGGCGGGACTTGAGATTGGCAAAGGTGGTGTTTTCGATTTCAGGGGAAAAATCGTTTATGTGGCAAAAGACGTCTTCGATCACCTCGTTTGACCCGAGGCCGGTTCTGATCCGCAAAAATCCGTATCCTTTTTCTTCGTTGGCCGACACCATGATCCCTCTGTGGCGGTTGTCCCCCGACCCTTTGACCGGAAGCAGGCCGGGCACCATGAAACCGGAAAAGTAGACGTCGACCTCCTGCTGCAGGTCCGAGCTGGTGTTGGCAAAGGAGAGCAGGTCCACCCGCTTTCCACGATTTTGCAGCGCCCGCACCAGCCGGAGAAAATCGCCGTCTCCGCTGCCCAGCAGCACGTAGTCGAGGTTTTCCGCCTGAAGAAGGGCGTCGACGGCCAGATCGAGGTCGGCATTCGCCTTCAGGACGGTTTCGCCGTACTCGTTTCGGTACCGGCGGATCTCCTTGAGCACGAGGTGAAAACCGGTGCGTCTAATGGCCCGCCGAAAGTCTTCGTTTCGCTGTCGAAACTCGCGCTCGGCGCTTTCCCGTTCCCGGTCGATGGCCAGATAGGCGTTGGCCCGCAGCAGGGTGACGTTCTGGGCTTCGACAAGCTGCCGAATGACCGGATATCGCATCCCCCATCCGCCGTTTCGGGTGAGATTTTCCAGATCCAAAAACACGGCGCCTTTGAGCATCTTTTTCTCCTACATAAAATCGCTACCGCGATTTTATGATGGTTTCCGCGTGTCGCGGAAAGTTTCTAAAAAAACAAATACTGGTTTTCCGCCGACGCGTTCAAAGTCCGTAAGGTTATGTTTTGCGAGAAAATGCTAATGTCGATCGGCCGAATTGTAAACCGGGCGTAACGGGGTCATCGGGTATCTGTCTTTTTCCGGAAATACAAAGTTTTGGTAATACGGGCGACGATCCGGCCGTTTTCATCTTCCACGGTCGCCGACAGGTCCTCCAAGTGCTTGGCGCCGCCGGCGGTCTTCTCCCGGATCCGGGAGATCAGGGGCTCTTGGATGGAAAACCGCGCCGAGACCGTACCCTTTCCGGGCCTGAGGAACTCGATGGCGGCCGTCTTGTCCCAGACCATGTAGCCGCGGCCCAGAGTGTTCATCAAGAGAAGCATATAAAAGGGGTCGGTCATGGCAAACAGACTGCCGCCGAAATGGGTGTTCACATAATTTCGGTTGTACCACCGCAGGGTCAGGCAGGCCTCTGCGGACCGCCAGTCAGCAGCGATGTTCCGCACCCGGATGCCGGCGCCCAGGTAGGGGGGCCACAGGTTCATAATCCACTTCAGGGTTCGCGGATTTTTCAGGGGTGACATGGGAAGACCTCCCGGAACATAGGTCTCACTTTCCGTTGAGCGGGCCAGAGAAAGCTTCGCGCAGTGACCCGGCCGCGCACCATGGGCAAATCGATCGTTGCGGTTGCCAAATTGACAATTGTCTTACCCGGTCAAAATGTCTATCATATTTTTGCTGGTGAAATAATTGGGCGCCTGGAACAAAACGGTAATTTTTTCAATAATGAAGATTTTATCCGTCTCCGATCGCATAGAGCCGTCTTTGTACCATGAAGAGGCGCCGCAGCGCTACGAAGGGGTGGAACTGATCCTGGCCTGCGGTGATCTGGCGCCCGAGTACCTGACGTTTTTACGTCATGTGTTCGACGTGCCGCTTTTCTATGTCGCCGGAAACCACGACATCCGATATCCGGAGCGACCCCCGGCCGGGTGTACGAATCTACACGCCCGCTTCATGAGGTACAAGGGCCTCAAGATGATTGGATTCGAGGGATCCCGCTGGTACAATGGCGGGGACTATCAGTACACCGAGGCACAGATGCGCAGAACGGTGTTCAGACTGGTGCCGATCCTTTGGTGGCACAGAAGAATCGACATCGTTTTGACCCATGCACCACCGCGCTTCGTTCACGATGCAGACGATCCCTGTCACCGGGGATTTAAAACCTATCGCAGTCTGATCGACCGGTTTTCGCCGCGGTACCTCATTCACGGCCACATTCACGCAGAGTTTAAAGACAACGCCCAGCGCGTGACCGTGATCAACGAAACAAAGGTCATCAACACCTATGGTCACATCCTTTTTGAAATCGATCCTGACCGGAAAAAAGCGTAGATCCGAGGGTAACCGAGAACCGGCCGTTCGGAATGACAAGGCCAAATCCTTTTCTACCGACCAACAGAAAGAGGCCGCCTTCGAAAAAGTGGACCGCGGCAATCGCTACGTGTCGCTGGACAGGATTGTCGGAAGCGTCGGCCGCTACCGGGATCTGGATCGAAAATTCCGCATGAAGCCGGACCTGCCTTCCGAAAGAAGGGAAAATATCAAAAAGGCGATGGTGGCCGGCAAACGCCTGCCTTCGGTCCAGCTCTTTCAGATCAAAGACCAGTATTACGCCATGGACGGCAACCATCGGATTTCAGTTGCAAAAGAATTGGGCCGGGAAGATATTTATGCCCACGTGGTCGAATTTTTGCCGGGCAAAGATTCGCCGGAAAACATTCTCTACCTGGAGAAGGTCGATTTTCTCGAACAGACCGGCCTTCAAAAAGATATACCGCTGACCGAATTCGGGCAGTATCGACATTTGCTGGGTCAGATTGCAGATCACCGCAATCATCTCGAAAAACAAAACGGGCAACCGGTCGACATTAAAACGGCTGCCCGTGACTGGTATCAGACCATCTATCTCCCGCTATGCGCGATTATCAACAAGGGAGGCCTGCTGGATCATTTTCCGGAACGGTCGCTGGCGGACCTGTATACCTATGTCTCTTTGCACCAATGGCAGGAAAATCGCAACACACAAGCCCGCCAATACGGCATCGGCATCAACCGTTTGGTGCCCAAGGACATGGAGGCGTTTCGAGAGAAAATGGCAAAGATGAAAGAAAGCGAATATCCCGAGATGCTCCGGGAAATCACGGCGTTTATTTTGATGACGGTCTCGGCCAGCAAAGAATACAAGGTTGTCGACAAGCTTTTCGAGCTGGATGAAGTCAAAGAGATCCACTCGGTTCACGGGAATGTCGACATCATTGTCAAAGTGGTTTTACAACGGAATCTGGTGGCATCGGATGCCGAGACCATCGGAGAGTTCGTCCACAAGCAGGTGCGCCGCATCAACGGGATCAACAGCACCCAGACGCTGATTCCCGGCTACTCCAAGACGAAAAAATAGGGGCGTTCTGTTTCGCCCGACGCCGATCGGAAAGCGACTCCGCCAAGCGATCTGAGTTTGACACGGTTTGACACGAAGAAACTCAGGCGCATCTGAATCCTTCTTCGTCTTTGCTTGCCCCCCTGCTGTCGATCCCGGCGATGACGTATGCTCTCCAGCAGCAGTTTCTCGTCTTCTTCCGGGCAGCGACGGCTCAACACGCCGGCGGCCGCCATGGTATTGGAGCGGCCCAGGTGAACCTGTGTGTCGGGCGGCGGCAGGAGTTTGGATTTGAGGGGTTTTGTATTATGTCGGCGGCCATGTCTTGCAGTGATTATCCGCCGGATATGAGCGGCATGAACACCAGGGTATCCCCATTGGCAACAGTTGCGTCTGTGCCGGATCTGCGCCCGTTGATCAGGGTGATATGGTGGCCTTCGGAAATGGCGAGCATCCGGCATATATCATCAACGGTCGCCCCCGGTTCGAGCCTCAAGGCAAATTGGGGCTGATCGCCGGGCGCATACTTTTTCAAATCCCCATAAAGTCTTACCTCGATCCGCATCGTTCAGGCCAATCCCAGCGTTTCAAGGACCTCCTGTGTGGGGATGCCGTCTTCCGTCCATCTCCGGACCTGGTAGTATTCATCGAGCATTTCATCCAGGTGGCATACCAGACCTTTGGCCGGGCCCGTGGGCGCCGGTGTCTTGGTGAGCCGGTCGGGAAGGCTGTCATCCTTTCGTGCAAAGCCCGCCCGGGTCAAAAACATGCGCTCGGCATTGATGATGCGCTCTCCGGCCACCATGAGCTCTTCGAGGGTATAGCCGGCACCGGTGGCCGCGTTCAGATACTCCAGTATGCCCACTGGCGCCACTCCCAGATCCTTGGCTGCCAGATGGCGCACGGCAAAGAAAATGCAAAGCCCCGCCGAGTCGATGATGGCCGAAAGATCCTGGTACGCCTGGGTGGCCTTGGCTTTCCCCTCCCACTGGTGTGGGTCCATGGACTCGGGCACCCCGAATAGCTCGAAATAGGCGGGATCACCGCGCATGTGGGAACCGCCGATGGGCGAGGTGGCATAGGCCAGCCCCATGGCCTGGGCGCCGCGGGGTTCATAGCCGGGAAACTCCTGCTTTTTGGATACGGGCGCCAATTCCGGGTGGCCGCAGCGCTCGGCCAGGCGGAAACTGCCCTCGGCCAGCAGATCCCCGACCCCTTCACGGATGCCGGTCAGGCGGGTCAGTTCCACCAGGGCCTCGGCATCGCCCCACTTCAGCGAACGGCCCACCTGCGCTTCGGGCAAGTACCCGCGCTCCACCAGTTCCATGGCACAGGCAACGGTGGCCCCCATGGTGATCGTGTCCATCCCCAGCTCGTTGCAAATGTAGTTGGCCTTGGTGATGGCCGCCAGGTCATCGATCATGCAGTTGGCGCCCATAGCATAAATGGTCTCGTATTCGGGACCTTCTCCCTCCCCGGCAAATCGGAGATCCTCGACCCGTGTCTTGCGGCCGCAGCCGATGGGGCAACCATAGCATGCCGTGTTTTTCTTCAGAAAGCGCCGGGTCAGTTCCTCGCCGTGAATCTTCTCCCAGCCGTCGAAGGTTCCCTGCTGCCAATTTTTGGTCGGCAGCACGCCGTAGTTCTGGGTCACCATGACCACGCCGGCGGTTCCGTTGACCGTCAGCCCCAGCGGCGTTTTCCGGGTCCCTTCCCTGAAGGTGTCCAGGATTTGTTTGTTGAAGTCCTTGAAGCGATCCGGATCGGCCAGGGAGATGCGGCCCTTGCCCTTGACCACCACCGCCTTGAGATTTTTGCTGCCCATCACCGCTCCGACGCCTGAGCGTCCGGCCGCCCGATGCTTGTCATTCATGATGGCGGCAAACAATACCCGCTTTTCCCCTGCAGGTCCGATGCAGGCCACTTTGGCCTTGGCATCGGTTTCCGCCAGCAAAGCATCGGTGGTTTCGTGGGTGGTTTTACCCCACACATGGCCTGCAGGCCGCAACTCCGCCTTTTCGCGATCCATCCAGAGGTAAACCGGACTTTCCGATCGGCCCGTAAAGAGGACGGCATCATAGCCGGTGCGTTTGAATTCGGTGGGGAACATGCCCCCGGCGTTGGAGCAGGTGATGGCCCCGGTCAACGGGGATTTGGTCATCACCATGTAGCGTGAGCCGGTGGGGGCGCCGGTGCCGGTCAGCGGACCGGTGGCCATGATCAACATGTTTTCCGCAGAAAACGGATCACACCGTGGATCCACCGATCGGTTCAAAAAATGAATCCCCAGACCCCGGCCGCCGATGTAGTCTTTCGCCACGGATGGCTCCATTGGGCGAGCGCTGCAAACACCGCTCGTCAGGTCGACACGAAGAATTTTTCCCCTCCATCCGTTCATGCAGCTCTCCCTTGCGGTAAATGGTGGTTGTGCTCCTAAGGGGTCAAATAGCGATTCAGGTATTCGTACTCCCGGGTCAATCGGCCGTTGTAGACAATCACCGCCCTTTTGATCTCGGGCGGCAGGCCTGCGTTGTCCAGAGAGCGGTCGTAGTCCGCCGACAGCAGTCCGGGGACCAAGGGCGAAAGCTGGCTGCTGAAAAACGACGAGGAATCCTTGGGCAGTTCGCAGGGCAGGTTGTCCACGGCCAGCAACACGATCCCCTCGCCCAGATGGCCGTCTGCGACCGTTTCCGCGGCAGGATCGACGCGGTAGGCCGGCATATCGCTGTCCGTGGATTTGACATTGCACTCGATCGAGCCGCCGATGTCGCAGGAGATGTCGGCAATGCCGCTGAGCTTGGGCGTTGGCGTTCGTTCGGCCAACTGTTTCAACCCCGCCCAGGTGACGAACCGGGGATAGCGCTTTTCCCAGTAGACTGCGTTGACCAGCAGGGTGAAACAAGGCAGAAACGAGTCGAACCGGCTTTCGTAGCGTTCCGGGTGATCGTAATATTCCTGCAGGTCAAAGAGGACCCCGTCCGCCTTGGGCCTGACCAAGTCTTGCTCTTTGAACACCGTCAGGTACAAGGTGTGCCGGTTGCCCTGGTCTCGGTCCACCCAGTCGTGGATCGCATCGGCGGCAATACGTTCGGTGGGCAGGCAGTCGAAGATGTGCTGAGCGCCGGAAGATACGTTGCCGTAGCCCAGTATGCCGATGGTGAACGGACACAACTGCCGCGGCAAACCGTCTTTTTGAATGCGGTCGCCGATTTCATCGAGGTGTTCGCAGGCGACCTTCACCGATTCGTACTGGTGGGCGCGTCGGACGTCGGCAAACGGGGTATCGATGCCCTTTTCGGCCCAGTTCTCCCCCATGAGCGAAAGGATGTCTATGGCGCCGGCATGCCCCGCGTAGGGGCCGAAAAAAATCAGGCGGCGGCCGTCATCGTCTGTGATCCGTTCATAGTCGACAAGGGTGGAACCGCTGTCGATGATCCGCTTGAGCAGCGGCATGTTGTCTTTCTGCCCTTTTACGGTGTGGGAAAAAAAGACATAGGTCTTGTTGTCCAGAATCTTTTCGACCGGGATTTCCTTGACGCCGAGGATGACATCCCCCTCGGCCATGCCCACACAGCTGTCGGCGCCGGCCGCTGTGTATTGATCCGCGGCAAAAACCCTTTTTTCGGATTTTTCAACGAAGGCCCTGGCACCGGTCTCGTTGATGATTTCCCGCACATTTTCCGGTACCAGCGGGGTTCTTCTTTCCCAGCGGTTTTTGTCTTCGGCACGAATCAGCAGGGTTTTCAATTTCTCAATCCCCCCAATAACTGCGTTCATCGGTATCCAGGTCGGAACGACATTCTTTAAATTGGATGCCCAGGCGCTCGCATTCGGCCAGCACCGGCTGGTAGATTTCCGCTGACACCGGTCGCAGTACCCCTGTCTGGGTGATCCTGCCCTCGGCGATCAGACTGGCGGCGATACCCACCGGATAGCCGACGGTACGCGACATGGAGCTGTCGCCTTCGGGATCTCCGTGGTCGATGAGGGTGGACTGAATGCGCTGGCGGGGCTGGCCGGGGTAAATGGCTTCAAATTCGTGGTGCATCACCAGAAGATCCATCTCCCCTTCGTCGTAAACCAATCGATGCTTGAGGGTGTAGGAGAACATGTCGAACACCGAGGCCGTACCGATGGGCAACTTGCGGTCGGAAAGCAGGCCCAGCCACTCCAACTTCTTCAGGGTCAGGGCGTGCTCCGGGATCTTGAGATAGTAGGCCACACCCGCCCGCACATCGGTCTCTGGGCAGTTGACGATGTTGGCGAGCACCTCGCGGGGAGAGACCTCATCAAAGTCGAACTTCATTTTCCGGTTGAGCAGTCCCAGCTGTTTGATGAAGTCCCAGGTTTCACAGTAGCCGACGTTGCGCAGGGTGCCGCGATAGATGCCGGAGGCGTCCTCGATGCCGTAAATCTTCAGATAAGGCAGGGCATCCCGGTTGACGTAGGCTTCGAAGACGCCGGCGCCCGGCACGCTTTTCAGCCAGTAGTGTTTGAAGAGATCCTCCCCGGGCACTTCGTAAATCTTTCCGTGCTCCATGTAGCGCCCGTCGTTGGTGGCCGCCAGCATCGCCCCCTCCGGGCTCCAGGAAAACTTGTACCCCAGGGGGTTGTTGTTGTTTTCCAGGGCGGGAAGGCCACCGCAGTAGGAGAAGAAGCTGTCGACCTTGCCGCCCTCGGCGCGGACGGTGTCGATGACCTGCAAGGCCGACATGTGATCCAGGCCCGGGTCCACACCGACCTCGTTGAGAAAGATCAGGCCCTTGTCCCGCGCTGGCCGGTCCAATGCCTGCATCTCTTCTTTGACGTAGGATGCGGTCACCATGTGTTTGCCGCGGGACAGGCACATCTTTGCCACCACCGGGTGCAGGGTCCAGGGCAGGAGGCTGACAACGATGTCGGCCGCCGCGACGGACTTGTCCAGCGCGGTGGTGTCAGCAGCGTCCAACCCGACGGCCCCGCCGTTGGGGTGTCCGTCGACAAGGGCTGCGGCCTTTTTCGGGTCCTGGTCGGCGACCACCACCGCCACGCCCTCTTTTCCCAACAGGTAGTCGACCGCGGGACGCGCCACCGCTCCGGCCCCCAGGACCAGTACTTGTTTCATGATGCCTCCAGGGTCGAAACGACAGAGATATCGTTGCGTTTCGCACGCGCGTGTTGCATCTTAGGCGCTCCCTCGATTTGTGTTGCTAACAAAGTAGCAACATAGTAAGAGTAAACCAGTCGCTTTGTCAATCTGTTTCTGATTTTGACTCCATTTTTTGGATACCGTATGGTTGTCGAAACCCAATGCCTGAATCCAGGCCGGTGAGGTGCCCGGCCTGGATTCACGGAACGCTCAGACGAGGATCACGACAACCGGCAGAAGATGCAAAATCGAACAAGGCCTTATCGCATCACCGGGTCGAGAGCAGGAAGATTGCCAGACAAGTTGTTATATAGATAGCAACTTATAAGGAGGATACCGGGATGGATGTCGCGGCGATACTCAGGGACTTTGCTTTTTCAAAATATGAATCTTCCTGCTACGTGGCGCTGCTTGCAAAACATCCGGCAAACGGATCTCAGCTCAGCAAACTTTCCGGCATCGCCCGGTCGAGAATTTACGACGTTCTCCGAAGCCTGGCCAACAAAAAGGTCGTTTTTGAAATTGAAAAAGGGCTCTACGTGCCCTTGCCTTTCGAGGAATTGAAAAAGCGCCTCCGCGGTCAGTTCGAAGCCAATCTGAAGATTCTCGATGACCAGCTCAATGCCATGGTCGATCAGTCCAGTTTCGAATACCTGCTGACCTTAAACGGTGTCGAGGAAGTTCTTTCCAAGGCGATCGATATTATCGACGCGGCCAGACAGGAACTGTACGTGCGTCTTTTTCCGGATACCTGGCTTCGCCTGGCCGATTCGATCGAAGAGGCGGTCCGGCGCGGTGTCGGCGTGCGCTTTATCTCCATGGGGCCGATGGAACTGCGCTACGACATCCAGATTTTCCATCCCGACCTCGACCGGCTCAAGGAAAAGCTGGGCGGCGAATCCGTCGACATCATCGCAGACAAGGAAGAAGCCTTATCCGGCATATTCGAAGCGGACAACGTCCACCAGTCTCCGTTTATCTGGACGCGAAACCACTGGTTCGTCGTTGCAAACCGGGACAGCCTCCGGCACGATTTTTATCATTATTTTTTGGACAAGCTTTACGAAAAGGAAGAACCCCTGTCCGCGCGCGACCAGCAGATTTATGCGTTTATCAAGGCCGACGATTAGATTCTTAGAATCTTTTTCCCGAACAGGGACAGCACATACTCGGTTGCCGCCCCGACCGTTGCGTGATTCACATCTTTTTCGGGGGCATAATCGACAACCGCCAGGGACCGCAGAAGGCCGGACTTGGCAATCATTTCCATGGCAAGGTGCCCTTCGCGGTAGGATAGCCCGCCCCGGACCGGCCGGTGCACCCCTGGGGCGACGGTGGTGTCGAGCGCATCCATGTCCAGCGTGACATGGATCCCGTCCGTCCCCATTCCGGCGGCGCGAAGGGCGCGGTAAATCACCTCCCTCATGCCCAGTGCATCGATGTCCTCCAGCGTATAGGCGCTGATTCTCGAGCGCCGGATCAACCTGGATTCCTCAGGAGAGACTTCCCGCAGGCCGATGAACACGACCCGCTCGGATTCCAGCCTGGGCGCTTCACCCCGGGGGCCGGCAGGCACCTGCGAAAAGGCGGAGATGCTGCTCCCGTGGGCGCTGAAAATGATGGTCCCGAAGAACGGCAGCGACATCGCCAGGCCCTGATAAATGCCAAGGCACGTTCTCGGATCGTTGGCATACACCACCGGGATCAAATCATCGTCGATAATTTCGGCCACCGTTACGGCCACCGTTTCGAATTCTTCCTGGATTTGCCGCCGGCGGGCAATCGACAGTTCCAACTGGGTCAGGCCCGCTGTAAAGTCGGCGATGTTCAATATCCGATCGGAATCCGATTCGCCTCGGGGTGAAATTTCCGTCAGGACGATGTGCCGATGTTCGGAAACGACTTCTCCGCCTCTTACCGTGCGCTTTTCCACATACTCGGATGTCATGGCGGCCAAAAGCGCCCCATAGTTCAAGAAGAATGCCAATTCTCCCCCGATCCGGACATGCTTGGCTTCGGTGACATCCACGATGAGGTGGTCGCTGGAAGAGCCAAGGATGGACATCTCCGGTTCCACCGGTGTCAATCCCTCCACGACGACATCTTCACGGCCGATGTTCAATATGGCCCGGTCTCTTTCGCCCTTGTCGATGAATGTCGGCTTGCCGCCGAATGCATCTTCTCCGGTCTCCCCGATGGGCACCGACGGTTTTTCCTTGAGCTCGATAATCTCCGCCTGAAGTAAAAACGCGTCCTGAAACGTGCCGGGCCAGGCCCTTCGGTTCACGGTTTCACGGCCCAGGAGAATGCCTTCTCCGATCCGGATGTGGTTGACGGCCCTGGGCATCTTTCCCGACGCAATCAGGTCCAGGGAACTCGAGTTGCCCCCCGAGATGTAGCGCAGCTTGATCCCGAATGCGTTTTCGATCCGGCGAGCGTGCTCGACCAGCTGGTTCATGTTGTTTTCCGAGGGCACGACGCCGCCGTAACAACTCAGGTTCGTTCCCAGGCCGGCGATGCGGATGCCGGGAAGCTCAACCACTTCGCGCACCATGGGCAGCAGGTCGTCGGGCCAGACGCCTTCGCGCAGATCGCCCAGGTCGACCATGATCATGATGTTGTGCACCAGTCCCCGCCTGAACGCGGCTTCGGAAAGCGCCTGGATGACCGACAATTCCGAATTCAGGCTCATATCCACGGACGTGACGATATCCTCCGCGGCCGAAAGGGGGGGGATCCGAAGAAGGGTGAACTCGGTGGCGACCCCATTGGCCTTGAGGCGGTGAATGTTTTTCATCCGGGATTCGCCGATACACGCAACGCCGCCCCGGAGCATGGCTTTGGCCACCTGCGGCATCCCGCAGGTCACCTTGGAAACCCCGCAAACTTCGATTCCGTATTTTCCGCACAAGGTTGCGATCGTCCGGGCATTGTGCTCGATTTTGTCCAGATCGATGGTGATGTAGGGACCGTATGGCATGGTCGACTTCCCGGCGGGTTGGCGTGTAATCCGTCTAATCGAAGTGTTTCAGATAATCTTTTCCACAACCGATGCTCTCTATCAGCAATTGCCGGGCGTCTTTCGGATAGCGGCGGCTCAACACACCGCCTGCAGCCATGATGTTGTACCGGTCCAGGTGGACCGCCGCATCCGGCGGCGGCAAGAGTTTGGATTTTCGCGGGTCGGGTTTGATGTGCTGCAAAATTTCCTTGCCCATTCCGAGGCGGGTCAGTGCCCCGCCGGTGCCGATCACATGCCGGACGGCGGACAGGTCCCTACCCACTATCACCTCGTTTCTTCCGTAGGCGCCGTAAGCGACGCGCAGCTCTCCCGCGTGCCGCCAGATGGAGATATCCACCGCCCAACGGGCCAGCCGGGCCGAATTTTCACGCTCTCTGGCCGTATCCGGGATCGGGCGGACATCTTCCACTTGGCCCAGTTCGCTTCCCGCGGCTTCCACGATTCGGGGCGCGTTGATGTACACCCCCAGATCGCCTTCCACGGTGCGTTTGGATCTGGGCTCCGGGGCGATCATCAGTTTTAAAAGTTCGGGCGAGCCGTCGGTCACCGAGTGCACGTCCGTGGTGGCGCCGCCCACGTCCACGGTCATCACATCTTTCAGGGTTTCGGCCAAAATCTCGGTGGACCGCATGACCGCCCCGGGCGTGGGGATGATATCATCCTGGACCATTTCCCGAATGGTTCCCATGCCCGGGGCCGTGACGATGTGACGCGCAAACACGTCCTGGATGACCTTGCGGACGGGGTCGATATTGAGTTCGTCGATGCGCGGATACACGTTTTCCACGATGAATACCTGCACACCGGCTGATTCGAACAAACGCCTGATCTCACCGCTGACAGCGATGTTGCCCGCGTAGATCAGGGGAGTATCCAGGTTCAGGGAGGCCAGGCTGCGGGCGTTGGCTGTGACGATCTCGCGGTCTCCGTAATCGACACCCCCGGCCAAAAGGATGATATTGGGCTTGATCCGGCGGATCTCTTCCAAGTCGTCGGAAGACATCCTGCCGGCGGTCGTGAACGTGACAATGGCGCCGGCCCCGAGGGAAGCTTCCCGGGCGGCTCTTAACGTCATGTCCCGGGTCAGCCCATGCACGGTCATCCGCAACCCGCCGGCAGCCGACGACGCCGCCATCATCACAGCGCCGGTGGTATCCACGCCCAGGCGCCCTTCCAGATCCTTGCGGGCCGCCGCCAGCCCCTTGGCCACATCGCCCTCCAAAACGGTGGTCAATCCCAGCCCCTGGCCCAGAAAGCGGGCCCTGCCTCCGCCGCCCAGCCCGGCAAAGGCGCTGACCTTGGTGATCGTGCTGCCGATGTCGGCGGCGATGATGTCTGCTTTTTTCATTCAGGTTCCGGGGTCCTTGTCCTGATCCATCATCTTTCCGACGATGAAGCTCGCCACATGCTGGCCCTTTGTCCCCCGGCCGAACCCGGCATCCATCCCGCACTCGACGGCCATGGCGTCGTTGACCTGCGTGCCCCCGGCAATCAGGAGCAGGCCGTCCCGGATCCCCCGCTCGACGGCAAGATCGCAAAGCCGGCGCATGTTGATCCGGTGAATGTCGTTGTGGGAAATAATCGTCGAAATCAATGCTGCTTTGGCGCCGGTTTCCTGGACAGCATCCAGCACTTTGGATACCGGCACGGACGTGCCCAGGTAATGGCAGTGAAACCCGTATTTTTCCAGTCCGCCGTGCTTGATGTCGATGATTTCCCGCATGCCCACCGAATGCTCGTCTTCGCCCACGGTGGCGGCCACCACGTGAATGTCTCCGGGCCGGACAAAGGCTTCGATCTCATCATCGGCCATGACCGCCTCTTTCTCGGGAATCACCAGTTTGCTTTTGTCTACGGCAACATCGAAAATCCCCTTGATTTCGAACAAAGATCCCTCTGCCGGATGGATCAACCGGCGGCTGATCACCTCGGGCTCGATCAGCCCCATTTTCCGCGCCATTTCCAGCGCGGCGGCTTCGGCGACCCGGGGCTCTTCGGGCACGAAGAGTGTGACGCAGACTATGCCGTCGCCGGCCCACTCCACTTCCGGGCGCACCATGCCGGCGGCTTTTTCCGCCAGCGGTTTTTGGAGGCGGTGTTGAACGTTGTCTGTCTCGTCCAGTTCATCGATGTAAACGATTTTGGATGGATCGCACAGGGTGCATCCGCCATAGGCATCACAGGCCTTTTCCGAATACTTGTTGGCGCCGAAGTGGCAGCACACCGGCGCCCCGTAATCGGGTTCCCGCTTGATGATGCTGCCGGCGGCCACGCCGCCTTCGGGATCCCGGGCGATACCGTCATTGTTTCTCTCCGGAAAGTATCCGGAATCCACGAACTGGCCCTGCTCCACGGCCGCAAAATAACCGCCGTTTTTAATAATTTCTTCGAGAAACAGCACGGCGCGTTCTTTCAGTTCTCTGACCTTTTCGGGAAGGTGTCCCTCCTTTTTCAGATCGACCATCTGACTCCAGCCGTCCAGGCCCATGAGCGTCTGGCGCGCCGTGTTCACCCCCAGGATATTGTTGTAATGCCAGGGAACGTTGCGGCCTTCGTCCGGCGTGATCGTGCTCTGGATGTCGGCAGAAGTCATCCGGGAAATCAGGGTGTCCAGGACATGGGTGATGGTGGCTTCGGCCATGTCGGCTTCCATGTACCGGGTGTTCTGCTGCGCCCTGAATTTATAGCCTGAAAACAGGTCACGCAGGGCGATGGCATAGGGCAGGTCGAGCCACAGCTTGGGGGCCGGGGGTGCGGTGGGCGGCACCGTGGAAAGGGCGATATTTTCCCCGGGCATGCCGGCGGCGCGGGAAAATGCGCAATTGATGGCATGCTGCACCAGCAGTTCGGGCATGACCTTCCAGGCTTCCTTGGCCGTGGCATTGGCATTGTGGGCGCCGTCGATTTGGAGAATGCGGGCATCGGCCATGATGGTCTTGGCCTCGGCGGCGTCCACGAAGGACCGGTGCATGTTGATGTTCCGGTACAGCACGTTGTACTGGGGGTCCTGGTGAGCGCCGTTCACGCCTTCTTCGGAGAACATTACTGCGATTTCCGGCCCGGCCACACCGCTGACGTAGGAATGGAAATTGATGGGCCGGCCGATCTCTTCTTCGATCAGATCCAGCGCCTTGCGGGAGGCACGCACTTGCTTTCGGGAAACGGGAATGCCCCCGACGCCTTCGGGCGTGCCCTCGATGAGGCCGTCGAAATGGGACTGGCCTGCGGTGCGGATCACCATGAGATGATCGGCCCCGTGCCATGCCGCCATGCGCATCCGCCGGATATCGTCCTCGAAACGACCCGATGCGATCTCGGTGGTGATGACAAAGTCGCACTGCGGATCGATGTCGTCGAAATAATGGGCCGAGGGCAGCGGCACGGAATGCTTCAGGCTCTCGGATGTGTCCTTCAAGGTAAACGGCCCCGTCTCTTGATTTTCCACGGGGTTGCGCCAGGTCCAGCCCTTTCGTTTCGGCCGGTACTGGTCCAGGTCCTGTAAGATCTCCGGGACGTCGATTTTTTCATTGGGCGTCAGCCGTTTCATACCGTCAAATCCTCCCAATATTTTCCGTCGATCAAGCCAAGGCCCGCGTCCCGGACCGATATGCCCTTCTTTTGGGCCAGCTCCAGCACCAACTTGCCTGCGCCGTGCCCCAGCAATCCCTTTTCCAGCATCCGGTTGACCAGCGGTTTGGTCTCCAGACTCGAAAACCCCATCCGAAGCAGCACCGACCGCTCGATCGACGGCGAGGTGTGCATCCGTGCCTCTTCCACCAGCGGTTGGACCATCCGGTCCACCAGAGACCAGAAATGATCATGCAATTGCTCGTCGGTCATGGTTGCCAGATGCTCCCGCCGGGAGTTGAAATCATCTTTTCTTTCTTTCATGGGACTCGATCGCCTCCCTGACATAGGTTTCGTCGGTGTTGGTTTCGGCGGCCAGAAACACGATGTCCGCATCCGTGACGGCTTGCCCTTCGGCAAGCGAAGTCAACGCATTTCTCAAGTAGGAGCGCCGGATTCGATCCAGATCCATTTCCACCGGCTGGATCTGGGACGGATGCTCCGGGATGACGATGGCCTTTCCCGGACGGTTTCCCACCGGATCCCCCCGTCGCACGTCGATGCCCATCTGCTTGGCCAGGTTCAGTTGGCCCAGGGGGTGTTTTCCCGCGCCGGTGTACTCCGTCTCCTGGACGACGATGAGCTGCTCTTCGTCCATTTCCCGTGCGATGGCAAACGCGGCGGCCAGAGATGTGTTGCCGGCCGGGCCCCTTTCCATGCCCTCGACGACCGCCAGGGCTTCTGTCATGTAGAACACCTCGCCCTGGGTCACGGTAACGAACCTGTCCATGTATCGCAGGGACCGGGCCGCGTTTCTCGGGACATCGGCCCGGTCCGGCCAGGTGGAAAACGGAACGGAAAACCCGGTATGGCCCGTGGTAAAGGACTTGCGGTTGAAATCATGGTCCGACGCCATGTGAAGACCGGACAAATTCACGCTGGCCGCCACCATCTGCGTGTCGGCCGCACCGGCCTTGATCAGCCCCCGGGCCGTGCCGGTCACGTTGCCGCCGCCGGCGTGGGTGGCCATTACCACGTCCGGAAATCGGCCTTCCCGGGCCTTGACCTGCATGGCCAGTTCATAACCGAGTGTTTCGATGCCCAGAATGGAATACGGCGTATACAAAGAGGCGTTGAAATATCCGGTTTCCTTCAACACGATGAGAAAGTAGTAAAAGAGCTCCGGTCCCACGGACAACCGGACGACTTCAGCGCCATATGCCTCGCAGGCCCGCGTCTTTTCAGCGATCTCCGGCTGGGCGATCCCCTGGCTGTCGAAGGCTTCCTGCACGATGATGCACCCCAGCCCGGCCTTGGCGGCCTGGGAGGCCACCGCAGCGCCGTAGTTGCCGCTGGTGGCCGCCGCAATTCCCGGATAGCCTTTCTTTTTCGCTTCAAACGCCGAAAGAGACGCCCGGCGGTCCTTGAACGAACCCGACGGATTGGCGGCCTCGTCCTTGACGAACAGCCGCGCGCCCTTGCCCGGGCCGGAGACGGCGCGGACAAGTTCGGTCAAATTCTTCAGTTCCACCAGCGGTGTGTTGCCCACAGCGGTGCGGCCCTGGATCTCGCAGATGGTTTCCAGGTCGTAGCCGGTGTCGGCGAGCATGGCCTCGTAATCGAAAGAAAGCGGTCCGGTGGTGTATTTCCCATAATCGATGCCGACCGAGGCGTGCATGATGTCCGCTTTTTGATCCATGATCGCTTGGTAGGATTCTGCGCTCATGACGCCTTTCTCCTTTCCCGGAGAATCGCCCGAATCTCTCCGGCGATGGGGGAAAGCTCGGGAATCGGGCTGCCGAACATGTGCCTGTAGGCCGGGTTGATTTCGGTGAGTGTGCCTTTGAGCGTTCGCCCCGTGGGCGTGGCGATTTCCGCTTTACCGCCGATTTCCGCATCGTGAAGTAAGAACCCCTTCACCCGCATTTCCAAAGGGACTTGCATGGTGTCCTCGGGCAGATGCGGCGCGCGCGCCTCTTTTTGAAGCACGACACCGCCGATTTCCACCCATGTGTTTTTTTCTGCGCGCTGCATTCTGGAACCTCCTGTGAAACGTTGCCGCATTTTTCTGTTTTTCCTAGGGCCACGGCCTCCGTGCCGTGCCGCTGAGGTCGGAGCCGTATCCTGAAGGGCATCTGTCTTCGTTATCTGGGACAGAGCCCGGGCAAGCTGCGGTCTTTCATCTTCCATTTTCGACCGCTGGTGAACGGCACGGAGGCCGTTCACTACAAAAAAAGTCATCGCATAAACGTTTATTTTCGGATCGTACCCGTTCCATAAGCAGAAGGCACGGCTGCACCTGAACACCGCCCCTACTTTCTGTCCTCGATCAGTTGCCGCACATCGCCCATGATGGCCGCCGGCACCGGAAGGTCCGCCATGGTTTTCAGTCCCGGCAGACCGGCCACCACCTGGGGGATCATATTCACCGCCAGGGCGATCGTGCCGATACCGCCGGGTATCTCCGGACCGCTGGAAAAATGCACGTCCGGTTCGCCCTTGATGTCGATATAGTCCCCGGTCTGCACCTTTTCAAGATGCGGGTGGACCTGCTGGGGGTGAATCAGGTGAATGACCGGTTTGCCGTCCATGTAGCCCTTGGCCGTGTGCGTGCAGCCGGCGGTCAACCCCGGTTCGATGTTGACAAACGGCGTTTCCCGGTGGACCTTGGAGATGATCGGCTCGCGGGTCTGTTCGATCTTGTCGATCTTCCAGCCCAGGGCCCTGGCGATCATGCTGATCGATTCGGGAAACCCAAAGTGGCCGACCACTGATCCGTCCGCAACGCCTTTGACAAAGGCCTCGGGCGTGATGCCCACCCCCTGGGTTTGCAGGACCGACGGTCCGTAAGGGGACAGGTCGTTTACGCGCTTGGCGGTGATCGACTCGATGTGAAAGCAGACCCCCGTCAGGGAGATCACCAGCAGGTCCAGGACAAAGCCGGGGTTGATGCCCGTTCCGGTGACCGTGACCTTGTTTTTCATGGCGAGCTGGTGAATCTCTGCAGAAAGACCGGGCGCTTCATAAAACGGGTAGGCCATTTCCTCGGCAATGGAAATGACGTTGGCCCCGGCTTGAACCGCAGTCTTGATTTCATCGGCGGCCTGCTCGACCTTGGAGCAGGTCGCCTGAATCACCACATCCGGCTTTGCCGATGAGAGCATTGCGGCAAGATCGGCGGTGAGGGCGACGCCCGTTTTTTCGTCGAGTCCGATCGCCTCTGCCACATCGACGCCGGCCCGGTCGGCCCGTCTTCCGTAGACCCCCACCAGTTCGACGCCTTGTTTTCGCATCAAAAGCCGGACCATTCCGGACCCCATCTGGCCGGTGCCGAGGACCGCCACCTTCACCTTGTTTTGCATGGATCTACCTCCGTTCTATCCGTGTCGATTCATCGAAAGACTCGGTCCAGGTGAACCCATCTATCGCACATATTTATACCAGTCCGAGCTGTTGAACCATTTGTCGTAGATTTTATCGAATCGGCCATCCGCTTTGATTTGAGCGAGAAAATTATTCAAAAACTTCATGAAATCCGGGTCGTTTTTGCGGATCGCCCAGGCAATTGGCTCTTCGGTAAAGGGCTCGTCGAGAAATATCAGCTTGTTCGTCTTCGGCATATTGGATGATTTGCTTGTAGGTCGTCCCCGAGACAACGGTGGCCTTTCCGATGCGAACGTCCTTGAAATGTCTTGTACTGAAGGCATCGAGCTTATGTCGGGCCTGGGACAGGATCTCAGTTTCAAAGTCACTGGCAATGCGCTTAAAATCGGGTTTGGGAGGGTCTGAAACATAGGTGTTCACGAACCAATCGAAGCGCCGCAGGACGTGCAACAGGTGGACTTCGGCATCGAACTGGTTCGCCACTTCGACCCCATAAGGGGCTACTTTCGGGGACATTTCCGTCAGCGAGACGGGGTAAAGAATCTTAGTAAAAAACGCCATGGGTACCTCCTTTTGCGATGGTCCCGCCGATCCGGGAAGGGTGGCCTCAGGGATTTTTCCGATTCCACCGTTTTGGCCACGGGTGACGTTTCCAGTTCAAGCAACCCATATTCGCAATACGGAGAAAAGGAATTGAAAAGCGGCTGCTACAGCAGCCCGTCGATCGGGACATATTCCAGTCCAAAGGCCTCGGCGACCCCCTTGTAGGTAATTTTGCCATGAATGACATTGGCGCCGCGCTTGATTTCACGGTTCTCCGCCATCGCGCTTTTCCATCCCTTGTTGGCGATCTCGACGGCGTACGGCAGGGTGGCGTTGGTCAGGGCCATGGTCGATGTTTTCGGCACGGCGCCCGGCATATTGGCCACACAGTAGTGGACCACGTCGTCGACGATATAGATGGGGTCGCCGTGGGTGGTTGCCTTGGAGGTTTCGAAGCAGCCCCCCTGGTCGATGGCTACATCCACCAACACCGCCCCTTTCTTCATCGTTTTCAGCATTTCCCGGGTAACGAGCCTGGGCGCCTTGGCGCCGGTAACCAGAACGGCTCCCACGAGGACGTCAGCCTCTTTTGCCAGTTTCCGGACGGTTGCCGGGCTGGACATGAGCAAAAAGCAGTTGGCAGGCATAACATCACTCAAATACCGCAGCCGTTCCAGGTTCATGTCGAGAAGGTACACCTTGGCCCCCAGCCCGCAGGCCATCTTGGCCGCGTTGGTTCCGACGACACCGCCGCCGATGACCACCACTGTCCCCGGATCGACGCCGGGCACCCCGCCGAGCAACACACCATGGCCGCCGTGGTTCATTTCCAGATATTTTGCGCCCTGCTGGATCGCCATTCGTCCGGCCACTTCGCTCATGGGGGTGAGCAGGGGCAGCGAGCCGTCGCTTTTTTGAATGGTTTCATAGGCGATGCAGATCGCCTGGCTTTGGATCAACGCCTTGGTTTGCTGTTCGTCTGCCGCAAGATGCAGGTAGGTGAACACGATCTGGTCTTTTCGGATCAGGTCGTACTCGGGCGGCAGGGGTTCCTTGACATGCATGACCATGTCGGCGCGCTCATAAATTTCCTTGGGGGTGTCGATCATCCCGGCGCCGGCCTTGGCATAGGCGGCGTCATCGAATCCACTGCCGACGCCGGCATTTTTTTCCACCAGCACCCGGTGTCCGTTGGCGACCATCACCTCCACCCCCGCAGGGGTCATGCACACCCGGTTTTCCTCGGCCTTGATCTCTTTGAGTATGCCTACCAGCATGGGGTTCTCCTTTCGAAGATAAACGATCGTGTGGATTTCAGCACCTGGCTCCCGGCTTTGCCGCCAGGGTCAATACGCGCTACGAATTCGGCGTCCCGGTTGAAGGCTCAACCATTTGGGCTGCATGGATGCCGCGCTTTTTCAACCGGTCCAGGAACAGATCGCACGGAATATCTACCGCCGGCGACAGCACACCCTTTTGGCTGATTTGACCGTTTACGATCATCTCCGCCGCAATGCAGGCCGGATAGGCGACGCCCATGCTCATGGCCATCAAGCCCGTCTCCAGGTCTCTTTCAATCAAAAGGGCGCATGTCATCGTTCGGTGTTTTCCTTTCCGCAGGCCCTCGACCGAGTTGACCATCACACACAGATCTTTTTCGCTGTCCTTGTACTGCAGTTGAGGCTCGAGCAGAGCGGCCACCATTTCAAGGGGGGACACGTTGTCTGACAATCCGCGGATCGGCTCCTCGCGTAAAAAGCCGAGTTTCTTCATCGGATTCCAGAATGCGCACCAACCGGGCCATCGCAGGGTATACCTTCCGGTGTCGGTCAGGTGACCCCGAATGTTCAGCAAATCGGCATAATGCACCGCGTTGCCGTTGGGGATGGCCTCCAGGGTTCCAAGCCCTGAAAAATCGATATTGTGAATAAATCGGTTTTCATGCTGATCTTCTGCCGGAATGTTTACTATCTCCGAGTCCGCAAGAAGCGTCGCATCTCGCATCTGGCTTCTCAAGACAGCAGTGAGATTCCAGCTGATTTTATAGTTGAGCGGATTGTCACATGCCGCCTTTTCCGGAATTCCTCCGCAATAGGAATTGAGGGCCGTGACCTCATCGAAATATTTCAGACTGTAGTTGTAAAGGATCAGGTCAATTCCCGGATCGAGGCCGCATTCCGGCAGAATGGCGACGCCCTTTTCCTTGGCTGCCGAGTCCAGATCGAGAAGATCATATCCGTAGTTGGTGTTGACCAGAGAAACGCCGGAAGCAATCGCAGCCTTGGCCGCGGTGCGGATATATTGGGGCGGCAAGAAATCGAGAACGACATCAAATGCATCGTCCATGATGGAAGACAGGGCATTCGGGTTGCCGGCGTCCAACCCGACGGCCTGGATTTTGGTCTTGTCTAGAAAGTCGAAGGTATGAACAAGATCCGGCTGGATATCTGCACTGGTGACCTGTTCTACGGCTGGATTTCGTGACAAATCGTATAGCGCGGCTCTTCCTTGAATCCCGCATCCGCCCAAGACGAGTACCTTCATGTAAATTTTACTCCAAAAAAGAATATCGCCGCATAAAAGGGGCGCAGGGGACATTTTTTAGCGGGCGAAACTTTCCGGCGCCAGAAACCCCTTGTCCTCCTGATGAATGTGTAAGATGCTGTTTATGGGGACCGTATCGTTTTTCAGGCCAACAACGTCTCCAGTTCTTCTGCTGTATGTTTTGACAAGCCCAAGGTCTCCATCGTGCGCCGGGCTTCCTGCAAATAATCTCGATCCATCAGCAGAGAAACCAGCGTGATCACCGCCGACATCACCGGTGTGGCCACCCCGACCTGTTCCCCGAGTTTCTGCAGAAACACGAGGCCATATCCCACATCTTCGTTGAAATACCGGTAATCCAGGCTGGGCTGGGCCTTGACTCCTGCAAACCCCGGCGAGCTGACAAACCCGGTGTCGTACGTGGCCTCTGTCATATAACCCTGCATGACGCCCAATTCCGGATCGGGAATGACGTTCACGCCCAATTTTTCCCCGATGGCGATCCGTTCGTTGTCCACCGCTTCGATCAGCCTGCCGACCGCCGGCGTGACGCCCTCGTGGTAAAATTCGAAATCCCCGCCGGTGCGCTCGATGAGCGCGACATTCATGAGCGTAATCGTGGGATGGATGACCGGGTTGCCGTTCTGCAGGCTGGTCTGAAGGATATTCTTTGCCCCGCTCATAGTCGGATAGACGTCGCGAATCTTCTCCAATACATCATCAGTGTGCCGCGCCGGAACCGCAGCCAGGAGCAGCCCGCCTTTGAGCTTGTTGAAGATCCTGATTTTGCCCGGCTCAAGGAGCCGCACGGCATACGGCAGGGTCGAGGTCTCGGCAACAATAATGTTCTCATCTCTTAGATCCAGTCCTGCGCCGTTTTTAAATTCAATGCTGCCGCCGCAGGAACTAGGGCACACGATCACGATTTGCCCTTTCTTCAGGTGTGGCTTGCAGGCTTCGGCAAAGGGTTTTGTGCTGTAGGCCGGACCGACCGCGTAGATGATGTCGGTCCCATCCAGCACTTTTTCAATCTTGTGCCCGGCATAGGCCACCGGGTGAAAGCCTTCGAGTTCTCCCTCGCAGCGGATGCCCCCGTTTTTTTGGACGGCCTGGATGCTCGCCGGGAACTGTTCGAAATCAAACAACTTGACCTGATGCCCGCAGGCGGCACAGTCAAATGCAACCGCACATCCCCCGTTCCCTGAGCCCAATACAGCGATGTTCATATCGCCCCCCTCCCTTTTTCTTTGAGTGACGAATCGGATCTTGCCGGTTCAATTCGGATTTAGGAATTCGTCGTTGTCGCGGCCTTGATGCGGGCGGGCAAGTCATTGAAGCCGGGCTCACGGAAGATCTGTGCAAAAAAGAAAGAGCACTATCCGCCGATACGGTCTGCAAGACAATCGGGGCAGAAGGAGTGGTTTGCGAGTTTCTCTCTATGTGCTCTCCGTCCGCTTGCCTCTGCCCTTGCGCCGATCCGTGACGTGTCGACACCATCCATGACCTCATGCGAAACGATGTTTTTCCCGGCGAAACGACACGAAGACGAATACAGTCGGTTTCGTCAATGTGATAGGATCGAACTTAAAAAGTTTTTGCCTCTTTCCGTCTGCGGATTCTTGAAAAACTCCAGGGGCGGCGCGACTTCGACAATCTGTCCCTCATCCATGAAGACGACCCGGCTGGCGACCTCCCGGGCAAACCCCATCTCGTGGGTGACCACCATCATGGTCATGCCTCCTTTTGCAAGCGATCTCATGACATCGAGCACTTCTCCGATCATTTCGGGGTCCAGGGCGGACGTCGGTTCGTCAAAGAGCATGATTTTGGGCTCCATGCAAAGCCCCCTGGCGATGGCAACCCGCTGCTGCTGTCCCCCGGAAAGTTGGGCCGGATAGCTGTTGATCCGGTCTTTGAGCCCCACCCGGGTGAGCTTCTCGCGGCCGAGTTCCTCGGCCTTTTTCTTGTTCAGTTTTCGGACTTTGATGGGTGCGATGGTAACGTTCTGCAGCGCCGTCATGTGCGGATAGAGGTTGAAGGATTGAAACACGAACCCGATGTCAGCCCGGATCTTGGTCATGTTGACTTTTTTGTCGTGCACGGCCATGCCGTCGACGACGAGTTCGCCCTTTTGAATGGGCTCCAGGCGGTTGATACAGCGAATCAGGGTACTTTTCCCCGACCCGCTCGGACCGCAGACCACCACCACCTCCCCCGCATCGACCTCCAGGTTGATATTGTTCAGGACGTGAAGGTCTCCGTACCATTTGTTGACGTTTTTAAAGGATATCATCTGGCTGTTCCCCTTTAGGTGTGTCCCGTTTCCTTCAACACCCTTTGCATGCCCCGCTTTAGAGCTTGACGGTCATGACCGTCATCCGCTTTTCCAGGTAACTCGACAGATTGATCAGCGGATAGCAGACGCAAAAGTACAAGATCCCAACAAGGCCGAATACCATGATCCCTTCCGGGATGCGCTGCACCGTCAGCCAGCCGACCCTGGTGATATCGACCACGCCGATGGCCGAGACCACCGAGGAGTCCTTGATCAAAAGTACATACTGGCCCACCAGCGGCGGCATGATGGCGCGCATGGCCTGGGGCATCACGATATATCGCAGCTGCTGGTATGAAGAGAGCCCGGAGGAGGTCGCGGCTTCCCGCTGGCCCTTGGGCACGGAGAGAATGCCGCTGGCGACGATCTCGCAGATGAAACTGGCCGTGAGGTTGCTCAGCGCAATCACCGCCGCCGGAAAGGCCTTCAGTTCGATACCGGCACTGGGCAGAATGAAAAACACGATAAACACCTGTACCAGAAAGGGTGTCCCGCGAACGACGTCCACCCAGGCGCCGATGATGACCCGGAGAATCTTGCTTTTGCCGGCCCGCAGGATGCCGCAAATAAATCCGATGATGGACCCTGCGACCAGGCTCAACCCGGATACGGCGACGGTCATCCAGACGCCCTTGAGAAAAAAGGGCAGACTGCGTATCAGCTCGTCAAAATAAAAACCCCACATGGTGTATTCCTCGCGCTTTAGTACGCTTCCTTGAAAACCAGCCGTTTTTCCGACCAGTTGGAGAAGGCTTTGAGCATGTAGTAGATGATCAGGTAAAAGACGGCGGTCGTCAAAAATCCTTCGGTCGGCATGAATCGCTCCGATGTCAGTGTCTGGCCGGCGCGCGTCAGTTCCACGATCGAAATCAACGAGAGCAGGGACGAGTCTTTGACCAGCACGATGGCCTGCCCCAGCATGGGCCGGATCGTCATGCCGAGGGCCTGCGGCAGGATGATATAGCGCATCCGCTGAAAATAGCTCAGGCCGGAAGAAATTCCGGCTTCGATCTGCCCCAAGTGAATGGCCTGGATCCCCGACCGGATGATCTCGGCATAATAGGCCCCGCTGTTCAAGGTCAGGGCAATTACACCGGTCACCCATTCCGGCAGCATGACCCCCAGGCTCGGAAGGCCGAAGTAGAAGAAATAGAGCTGGGCCAGCAAAGGCGTGGAGCGGATGCTCTCGATATAGACGCCGGCGGCCTTGGAAATGATCCGGGATTGGCTCAGTCGCATGGCACAGGCGATGATTCCCACCAGAATCGCGCCGAGCAGAGACAGGCCGGACAGCCAGAGCGTCGCCAGGAAGCACTCCCCATAAAGCGGCAGGTATTCCAGGATGACTCTGAAATTGAAGCCTTCAAGCATGTCTTACACCCTTGCGTTTCTCGTCAGGGGTTCCAATGGTGCGGGCGTGTGCCGGCTGTACCGGCACACACCCGTCCGCCGCCGATCCGCCACCAGGGCGAAGGGTTGCTTAATGATCTTTCTTCCACTGGAGAGAATTGACCCAGTAATCCAAGTTTTCTTGCAGACGTCCGTCCAGTTCGAGGTGCAGGAAGAACAGGTTGAGCCACTGCCGGAGATCCGGAGAATCGTAGCGCACGGCAAAGGCCAGCGGGGATCGGGAAAGCTGACCTTCCAGAATCCGGACGCTGTTGGGCGGAAAGCTGGCAACTTGGCCCCTCACGGCAGAGCCGTCGTTGACCCCGGCGTCGGCGTGACCGGCAAGCACGGCGTTGATCAGCAGCGGGCCGCCGCCCTTGTAGGTCTTTTGTTCGGAATTCGGAAACGCCTTTTTGGCGTCGTTTTGACCGGTGGAGCCCAATAAAACGGCTAGCTTGGTGTCGGATCCGATATCTTCCAGCGTCTTGATCGGGCTGTCCTGCTTTACGAACACCACACTGCCGGTGTACATATACGGATTGGTAAAATTGATTTTCATGGCCCGTTTCAGGGTCGGGGTCATATCGGCGGCGAGCATGTCGGCCTTCTTGGACAACAGGGCCGGGATCAGACCGTCCCAGTCGTAGTTGAGAAACTCGACCTTGACGCCCATCTCCTCGCCGATCAATTTCGTCAGCTCCACGGAGCTGCCGGTACGATTTCCGTTTCTGTCGATGAAACTGAACGGTGCCCCCTGAGTCTGACAGGCGATGCGGATCACGCCTCGCTTGGCAATGTCGTCGAGGGTTCCCGCCGAAGCCATGCCCCACAAGCCGAAAACCAGGGCCACTGCGAGCATCACGTTAAAAATTTTGAATTTTTTCATTTTTCCTCCCTTTGCTGTTGTCCGTTTTGATGATCGCCAATCCGATTTATCCTGCCGTAGCGTTCGACCACCTCCCTCCGTCGCTGGTTCACAATCTGCGGTTCACGGCGCTATGACAAGCCGGAATCCGATGTGGCGGAACCGGTAAGGGGGAGGGCTCCCAAAGCGGCTCGCACATCGGGCATCCCGGGCCGGGCTGAACCACGCCCCTCCTCTCATCACCCGGTAGGTGCCCTTTTTCGGACCTGTCGGATCGATCACTTCATCGGCAGGATAGGGCCCGAACCAGTCCTGGCACCACTCCTGGACATTGCCGAGCATGTCATAGAGCCCCCATGCATTGGGTTTTTTCCCAGCCACCGGATGAACGAGATTCTGCGAGTTGCCGCAGTACCAGCCGACGGCGTTCAGGTTGTCGTCCACACCGCATTGCAGGGTTGTAATGGGACCGTTGTAAAAGGCCGTTTTGCTGCCCGCCCGGCAGGCGTATTCCCATTGCGCCTCGGTCGGAAGTCTGTACTTGTCGGTGCCTTCTTTCTGATTGAGCTTCCGGATGAATCGCTGCGCATCTTCCCAGGAGACCTCCCCCACCGGGCACCGATCCCCGCAGAGTAAATGGCTGGACGGATTGTCGCCCATCAGCGCCTTCCATTGCGCCTGAGTGACTTCGGTGGTCTGCATGTAAAAAGCGTTTATCAAATTGACGGTGTGCCGGACTTCTCCGACAAACCGGCCCGGCTCGTCTTCAGGGCTTCCCATCTGGAATTTGCCGGCCTTGATCAAGACAAATTCCATCCCCAAACTGTTTTGAATTCTTTCCCTGGGTTCTTCGGCATGAACACGGAAAGCGAACCCCAGCGCAACCAGGATGAACACGATGAATGGGATTGAGCGGCTGAATTTTCTCATCGTTCTATCCTCTGTAGGAATTGAATCATGTTCACCGATTCCATGCACAGGATCATCAGGCTGAAAATTGACCCGATGATTCCATCGATTAAATTTTCGCCACCCCTTCTGGCAATGGCAACCAGTTGTTTTTCGATCTCATGATGATGAAGGTTTCGCTTCTGACAACATTGCCCATTTGAAGAATCGTATCGGTGGTGAATCGATATAATTCGTCTTTCCCGCCCACGCATACAACTTCGGCCATGATATCGTAGCGTCCGGTGACGACGCCTGCCCAGGCGACATTCGGCAGGTTGGCGATTTTATCCAAAACCTGGTCCAGCTTCCCTTCCGACTGAACGCTCATGGCCACCAATGCGGTAATCATTTCCCGATGGCGGCGTGGATCGATCACCCCTGAAACCTTAAATATTCCTTTTTCCTCGAGGACTTTCAGCCGTTTTCGAACAGTGGGCGCCGTCACATCGAGCTTTTTGGCCATTTCGCCGATCGGCATCCGCCCATCTTCCGTCAGCAGCCGAATGATTTCATTATCCAATGCGTCTAGTTCGATTTTCCCGCCCCCCCATCAAGAAATTTTTCTATTAGGAAATATATATTCCTCATAAATATCGATAAAGAAATTTATGTCAAGCTATATTTTTTGTAAAGAACGTTTAAGGGGCAAATATTTTTCCATCGGGTAAAAACCCCACAAAGGCATAGGCCTGCGGATCAGGAAACTGACAAAAGCCAAATATCAAGCGGGGAAGGCACGGCAGTGCACCTCAGTAGGGGTACAACTGCCTGCCCCCTGAGCTGCTTCAGGTATTCAGTTATCGTTTGCCGGATTGATTCCGCAGATTGATGAATCGGTTCACCGTTGCCGCAGGAGATGGGCAGGTGTTTCGATCAGCGGACTAAAAACGAACAGGCCAGCACCGCAAACGCCACGCCGGCCAGGTCCGCGGTCAGGCCGGCGGCCAGGGCATGGCGAACCCGGCGCACCTGAACGGCGCCGAAGTAGACGGCCAGCACGTAGAAGGTGGTCTCCGTCGATCCCTGCAGCGTGGAGACCAGAACACCGGTGTAGCTGTCGGGCCCCACCGCCGGGTCCTGGATGATCGAGGCCAGAACGCCGTAGGCGCCGGATCCGGACAGGGGCCGCATCAAGGCCATGGGCAGGGCTTCTGCCGGCAGCCCCACTTTTCCGGTGACCGGCCCCAGCACGGAGACCATGAGGTCCAGGGCTCCGCTGGCCCGCAGCATACCCACGGCCACCAGAATGGCCACCAGATAGGGAATGATGCGCAATGCCACCTGGAATCCGTCTTTGGCCCCTTCCACAAACGATTCATAGATGCGAACCTTGCGAATTTTACCGAAAACGAGAAATCCTGCCATCAGCAGGGGCAAGATCCACGGCGAAAGGTGCGGTCCGAACCGTACGGCCAGGGGAATCAGGGCGGCAACGCCCGCCAGGGCGGTGATGCTGGCCCAAAGAGGGTAGCCGGCCTCCGTCTCTGCAGGCGGTTCATCGCTGGAAATGTTCTCGGCCGGGGCTTCCGGCGTCTCCTCTCCGGTGTCGTCTCTGCGGATCGGCGCCAGGTGCCGGTAGAGCTTTGCGGCGGCGATGGCGACCAGCGTGGAGCCAAAGGTGGCAAACAGTGTCGTGGGCAGAATCGAGGCCGGGTCGCTGGATCCGGCGGCGGCCCGAAGGGCGATGACGCCGGTGGGCAGCAGGGTCACACTGGAGGTGTTGATGGCCAAAAAGAGCACCATGGCGTCGGTGGCGGTCCCCGGGCGGTCGTTGAGACGGTTGAGCTCCTGCATGGCCCGGATGCCGAAGGGGGTGGCTGCATTGCCCAGCCCCAGGGCGTTGGCTGCCAGATTTAGGATCATGGCCCCCATGGCCGGGTGGTCGGGCGGAACCTCGGGAAAAAGGCGGACCATCAGGGGGCGGATCAGCCGGGAAAGGATTTTCAGCATTCCGCCTTCTTCGGCGACCTTCATCAGCCCCAGAAACAGGGCCATCACGCCGACCAGGCCGATGGCCAGCTCCACGGCGCCGGCCGCTGAGTCGACCATGGCTGCGGAAAGCGCCTCCATGGGCGGCTGCGCCGTCGGGGACAGGGGTCCGGCAATCTGCCGCCAGCCGGCGAAAAAAACAGCGATCAGGACGATGGCAAGAAAAATGAAATTCATCGGCTCCGGTCCGCTTTCTTAACGTCTCCACTTTCGATATTCGAATTTCGGATTTATGACAACATAGGGATTCATGACCTCCGGGACAGGATCTCTACTTTTTAGGATGTATTCAAGTCGATACTGGCTGATTCCCCGACAGCGGCCTGGAACTGGTTCAAATCATGGTTACCATACCGGAAACGATTCTAACATACCTGTAAAAGGGAGTTTCCATGCCATCGCGACTCTGTTTGAAAAACACCCTGACAGACCGAAAGGAAATCTTCAAGCCGAGGCAGAAAGACGGGCCGGTGAAAATCTTCACCTGCGGCCCCTCGATCTACAGCTGGCCCCACATCGGCAACTACCGGACCTTCCTGTTCGAAGACGTGCTGCAGCGCTATCTCGACTATCTCGGATATCCGATTCAGCGGCTGATCAACTTCACCGATGTGGAAGACAAGGCGGTCGATGAAGCCCGCAGAAGGGGAGTGTCGCTCGAGGAGCTGACCGAGCCCGTGGCGGAACGATTCTTCAAGGAGTGCCGCCTTCTCCGGATCGCACTTCCCGAATCGGCGGTCTCCCGGTCCTCGACCAGCATCGACCAGGCCGTGCACCTGATCCAGCGGCTCCTCGACAAGGGGATCGCCTACCGGCACGGCAAAAACATCTATTACGATCCGCTGAAGTTCAAGGGGTTCGGAAAACTCTACGGCCTGGACATGAGTCGATGGCCCGAGAAAAAAGTCCGGTTCCACAAAGACACCTATCCCGGGCATCGCTGGAACCTGGGCGATTTCGTCCTGTGGATGGGCCGAAAGAAGAATGCCGACGGCGAGGTCTACTGGGAGACCGAGCTGGGAAAGGGGCGGCCTTCCTGGAACGTACAGGACCCGGCGATGATCACCAAGCATCTGGGATACCGGATCGACATCAGCTGCGGAGGGATCGACAACCTCTACCGCCATCACGACTACAACATCGCCGTGATCGAAGGCGTATCCGGCAAAAAATTTGCCAACTACTGGCTCCACGGCGAGCACGTGCTGGTAGACGGGTTGAAGATGTCCAAAAGCCGGGGCAACATCGTCTACGTGGAAGATGTCCTGGCCGACGGATTTGCCCCGCACCATCTTCGCTTTTACCTGATTTACGGCCACTACCGGCAGAAGATCGATCTGAACCGGGATCATCTCCACCTGGCCCGGGGCAGAATCGACACCTTTTGCGAACTGGCGGCGAAAATCACCGGTGAAGAAAGGACGGCGGCCCGTTCCCATGAATCGGTGCCCGGTTTGATTCGGCGCCTTGCAGCCGGTTTTGAAGAGCGAATGAACGACGATCTCGACGTGAAAGGGGCGTTCGACAGCCTCTACGAAACGGCGGAAACGTTGGCCAAGACGGCCGCCTCCGGCAAGCTCTCGAAAAAGGACCGGCAAGAGGCATCAAGGATCCTGGACCGAATCGACGGGGTGCTGCAGATTTTAAGATAAATCCGCTGGCGCGGATTTATATGGACACTTTCTTTCTCCACTGCTTGATCCGGCCGCGGCGGGTTTTTCGGTCCAGGCGCCGCTGCTGGGAGCCGGCGGTGGGGCGCGTGGGGGTTCGCCGCTTGGCGGTTTCGGCCCCCCGCCGGAGCAGCCGGCGAAGACGCTCCAGGGCCTCCTGCCGGTTTTTTTCCTGGCTGCGATGCTGCTGGGCCTTGATGATCACCACGCCGTCTTTGGTGATTCTCCGGTCCCTGAGGGTCAAAAGGCGCTTTTTGTAGGTATCGGGCAGAGAAGAGTTGACGATATCGAAGCGCAGGTGGACCGCGGTTGCCACCTTGTTGACGTTCTGGCCGCCGGCGCCCTGGGCGCGCACCGCGGAAAGTTCGATTTCCTGATCCGGAACGACCACCTTGTTGGATATCCTGAGCACTGTCTTTTCCGATCAGATTTTGAAGATATTTGGCCCGCGCTGATGTTAGGTATCTTTTGGGGCGAGTTCGTCCGCCGGCAGCAAATTTTCCATTTCGCGGCATCATGAATCCCGAAAGTTGAGTTATAGATATGGCAGAACCGGCTGCGGGTCAAATCCGGAGGAAGCGTTGGATCATCCATTATTGAATTTGCATCGCCGTCGCCCGGACGGAACGCCGTCCGGCGTGATCGCGGTCTGTTCTTCCCACCCGGCAGTGCTTCGGACCGCCATTGAAGCGGCCCGGCAAGAGGGCCGTTTTTTGCTCGTCGAAGCCACGGGCAACCAGGTCAACCAATACGGCGGGTATACCGGGATGACGCCCGCCGAATTTGCCGGCGCCGTGAAAATGATGGCCGGTGCCGCCGGCCTGCCGGCGGACCGACTCTTTCTTGGGGCGGACCATATGGGCCCGATCGTCTGGAAGCACGAACCGTCCCAAACGGCCATGAAAAAAGCGGCGGAGTTGGTCCGCTGCTGCATACAGGCCGGTTTTGAAAAAATTCATTTCGATACGTCGGCAGCCTGTGCAGACGAAGCCGGTTCGAGGCTGCCTGTGGACGTCGCCGCCGTGCGGGCGGCGACGCTCTGTCGGGCGGCAGAGGCGGCTGCCGCAGATCGGGTCGGCACTGCCCCGCCGGTCTACGTGATCGGAGAGGACGTGCCGCCCCCCGGAGGAGGACTGGAGGAGGACGACGCGCCGTCCGGATCGGACCGGACTCAGAAGCAATTTCAAACGCGGGCCCCGGGCGGGCCGTTGAAGGTGACCGACCCTGAAGAGCTGGCGGCCGGAATCGATCAATTCGAAAAGGCCTTCCGCGCCGCCGGTCTGGCGGCGGCCTGGGAACGGATGGCGGCGGTGGTGGTTCAGCCGGGAGTCGAATTCGGGAATCGTACCGTGGCCGGCTATCGCCGGGAGCAGGCGGCAAGCCTGTCCGCCTGTCACAGCAAACTTCCCGGCCGGATGACCTTCGAAGTTCATTCTGCCGATTACCAGGCTCCCGGCGCTGTTGTCCAGATGATCGAGGATCATTTTTCCATCCTCAAGATCGGCCCGTGTTTGACCTTTGCCTATCGGGAGGCCCTGTTCGCCCTGGCCGGCATCGAAGAGGAGCTTCCGGCCGTATCTTGTCCGTCCAATCTTCGCCGGGTGATGGAAGAGCTCATGACAGTCCGCCCCGAGCCCTGGAAGGGACACTATCGCGGGCCGCAGGACGCCCTTCGCTACCTGCGCAGCTACAGTCTTCGGGATCGAATCCGGTACTACTGGATGCTTCCCGAGGCCAGAAAGGCCGTGGCACGATTGATGGAAAACCTTGCAGGTCCCATCCCCGACGCCCTCTTGCATCAATACCTGCCGGATCTTTGCGCCGCTGTCGGAAACGGGCGGCGGATGACCCCTGAAGAAGTGGTTTCCCGCCGCATTCGAAACATGTTGGAAGGTTATACCCGGGCGGCGGGCAATGACGAAAAGCCGACTCAACAATCCTCCTGACCTGCCCAGTTTGCTGTGCAGTGGTGCATCGAAAATTGTGCAGTTTTCCCAAAAGAGCTGCCCGTTTCCTTTGATATTGTCTGAAAATATGAGATATAGGGATTGTCAGGCTGCCGGCACGCATTGTGCTTGTATAAAATCCTCCAACTTCAGCCGATCCGCTTGCCGGTTGCATCGGCCGCAAAGGCGCCTCAGGCGCCGGGAGAAGGCGACATCAGACGCAACACCCTCATGTACATCGGCATCGGCACCTTTTTGGCCTCCTGGGTGCTCCTGTTCGTTCTTCCCTGTATTGTGAAGGGATGCCCCATCAGCGAGCTGACCCGGCTCACCCAGGGCACGATCAGCAATTTCATCCTGCTGACCCTGATCTTTGCCGCCGTGGCGGTCGCAGCCGCCTTTTCGGTGGACACCCTTTTCCGCGGTCTGCGCCGATTCAGGCGGTTTCGGCCCAAGCTGGGCGAACTCCTGGTCAATCGGGGATACATCACCGAAGCGCAGCTCAAGGAGGCCCTTGCCCTTCAGAAGCTCAAAATCGGCGAGATTCTCCTGCATTTGGGCGATATTACCGAAGCGCAGTTGAAAGAAGCCCTCCGGCTTCAAAAAATGCAGCCCAAGAAGCTGGGTGAGATTCTCATCGAACTGGGTTATGTCTCATCCGGGCAGATTCATCGGGCGTTGGAAAAAAGGTATCAGAAGCTCGGCAAGATCCTGATCGACATGGAGCTGATCGATCAGGAGGAGCTTCGGGGCATCCTGGGAAGGCAGTGGTACAGCCGCCATATCGGCTATTAGTCCATGGGAAACAGGGTGTATCCCCGCTACTTCGGTGCCACCGGATATCCGGCGTCTATCCAGGCCTGCCAGCCGCCTTTGAGCACCTGAACATTGTCGAAACCGGATCTTTTCAATTTTTGCGCCACCCGGGCGCTGGTCTGCTCCGCCGGTCAGGCGCAGTACACGACGATTCTCTCGGGTTTGCCGTATTTGGACATCCACATCGGCACGGCATCCGGCGCTTCCCGAATCGCCCCGGGGATTTTTTCGGTGCTCGACGCCCAGCTTCGTGGATCCCGGACATCGATGATCTTCCATTCGGGATCGTAGAGCGCCTCCCGGAGGGCGGCTACCGAGATCATTTCGACCCGGTCGCCGGCAGCGGAAAGGCCGGCGCAGGATGCGAGAAAAAAAATCGGTGCAATAGCGGCAACAATCAAATTTTTCATGGCGGTCTTTCTCCCAATGAGGAAAAACGACAGAAAGGCCTTCAGCGAGGTCACTCTTCGAAGGTTCACAGCAGAATCTCCGCTTCAAGGGTTTTCCGATGAATTGCTACAGTCTGCCGTCATGAAGAGGCGAAAAGTCGGATTTGGTTACTCTGAAATTCCAGAAAAAAAGAGCGAGGCGCAATGGGCCTCGCTCCGGGTTCGGTCGTGTGATATCTAATCAAAGCTGCTGCCGCTTCATCTCCGCGCTGTCCAGTCGCAGCCTTCCGGTCCGGTCAGGTCCGTTTATGAGAATCGCTTTGATGACGCCTTGCTGGGCTTATCCCGCCACGTCGATTCCCGGGTCGCACCCCAGGTTCGGGTCGGGCGTCTCACAGTTGAAATTGCTATTTCGGGTGTCGGCATGCCCGTCGGCACGTTCTTCTTCTGTCTCGATGTAGTAGGGTTTGAAACGTCGAATCGTGCCGGGTCAGGAAACCATCAGGTCGTTTGTGCGGGCTTCTTTCCTTAGGAATTGGAAGAGTCCATCAGTCTTTTCATCCCGGTCCTGGAATACGACCCCGTGGCGAAGGTATTCGATCAGATCGAGGAGCATTTGCTGGTATCGAAGGCTCCGGGTTCGTTCTTCATCGGACAGCCCCTTGCTCGGATGGGCCTTTCGCCAAGCCTGGAGCGCTTCCTGCTCGGCGAGGTAGATGATCTCATGGTAGGGTTTTCCCGTGGCGATTTCGACAAACTGCTGGAACCGAAATTCATCTGAGATCATTTTTTCTCCTTCAGGGCTGTCTCCGGGTCCGAATTTTATCGTGTTGGCCCGGGTACATATTGCCTGGCGGTGGTCCTGTCAATGAAGGCAGAGGAGCGTTGGGAGGAGCTTCCCCGCAGGTTGTAAACAAGGCGCAAATATTCGTAATTTCACCTAAAAAAGAGGATTTATCGATAAGGGTTCGGAATGATGGGACAAAATGGGATCATTGAAATCTGAGTGATTACAAAAGGTTAGAACCTTGTAACCAAGAACGGTGCCGGCCGGCCCGGCGGATGTTCTTTGAATTTCACCGATTATCGTATAAATTTTCCGATATTTGGCCTTTCTATAGACACTGCAGGCGGCAACCGGCGAATCTTTCGGCAATTTTTCATTTTCCGGAAAAACAGAAAATCAGGTGCCTCCAACAAAATTTCCGATCGTTTTCCCCCGATGGGAGGGTCAGGGGATGGGAACCACCGAAAAAACAAACGAACTCCACAGGGCGTGGGACACGATCACGGGGGCCAGCCGCCGGCAATGCCAATAAAGCAGCCCCCAGAAGGCGCCGGCCACGGCCGCAGCCCCGATGAGCATGAAGTTCATCGACCAGATGTGCACGCCGGCATAAACGCCCGTTGCCAGGGCCCATCCGGCAAGGGGGCCGTGGCGGGCCATGAGGTTTTTCTGCAAAAATCCCCGCCAGTAGATCTCCTCGGCCGGCCCGGTCACCAGCAGCAGCAGAAAAAAAACGCCCCAGCGGGAAAACCCTTCGCCCTTGCCGTATATGGCCCCGATCTGGGTGTCGGCAAAGGGGAAAAGGGAGGTGGAGACCTGTTTTCCCAGCCAGAAAACCGCCCAGAGCACCGCGGCGGCGGCAATCCCGATCACGACATCCCCGGCCCGGAGGGAGGGCCTGGATGCCGGCGGCTGGAACGCGACCGCCAGGATGGCCAGAAACGCCGATGACAAGGCGATCTTGATCCAGAAGTTGGAAAAGTCCAGATAAAAGGTGACAAACCAAAGGGCTGCGGCCAGGGCTGTGGTGCCCCAGATCCGGCTGGCGGGGGAAACGCCGTCTTTTGTCATCCAACCAGCCCTTCCAACACCAGGGAGGCCACCAGCAGCACGCCGAAGGCCGTATCCAGCTTGGCGGTCTGGGCGTCGGCATCGTTGGGGACGGCATCGATCATCTGCCGCAACAATCGAACGGCCAGCGGGAGGGTGAAAAAGATGATCAGGATCCATGGCGTCAGGGTGCGGGCCAGGGCGAGGATGCCCAGGTAGGCGGCGCCCATGAGCAGCAGGAAGGCTTTTTGCCCGCGCCTGCGGCCCAGCATGATGGCCAGGGTGTGAATGTGCCGGCTGCGGTCGTGGTCGATGTCGCGGATGTTGTTGGCCAGGAGCACCAAAGCCACCAGGGCGCCGAACGGCAGGGAGACCCAGAACGCCTGCGCACTGAGGGCCTGGCGCTGGACATAATAGGCGCCTTCGACCATCAGCGGCCCCCACATGAGGAAAACGGAGAGCTCTCCGAGGGCGACGTATTTGTATTTGAGGGGAGGGGCCGTGTACGTCAAACCGGCAAGCAGGCCCGTCAGTCCGATCCAGAAAATGACCATGCCGCAGACCGCGGTCAGGTAAAGACCGATGATCGCTGCCAGGGCGAACAGGGCATAGGCCACCCACCGGACCTGCTCTGCGGGAATCAACCCTTCGACCACCGGATGGGGCCGATATTGGGCGGTGGCCACCTCGATGGTATCCACGCCGTGGCGCACGTCATAGTAGTCGTTGATCAGGTTGGTGGCTGCATGCAGCAGCACGGCGCTGACCAGGGCCAGCAAAAACAACGGCCATTGAAACGGGCCGGCGATGGCGGCCATGGCGCTGCCGACGCCCACGGAAATGGCAGTCATGGAAAACGACCACGGCCGGCTGGCAAGAAACCAATTGCGGTATACACCCATGGTGACGGCTCCTTGT
>CBFCZJ010000003.1:0-41221 GCA_965602445.1 uncultured Desulfobacterales bacterium
CTCGGGCCTGATAAACAGGGGCTGCCGATTTCCCTTGGAACCGGTCCACTCGAAAAAGCCGTCGTTGACGATCAGGCAGCGCCTTTTTTTGAAAGCGGTCTTGAAAGAAGGTTTTTCGGCCACGGTCTCGACCCGGGCGTTGATCATCCGGTTTCCGATGGACGGGTCCTTTGCCCAAAACGGTACCAGCCCCCAGCGCATCGCTTCCAGGACCCGCTCATCGCCTTGCCGGCGAACCACGGCAATCTGCTGGGTGGGCGCCACATTGTAGCTGGGCTGCACCTGTTCGGCAAGGAGCTGGTCCACGCCAAAGTGCTTCTGGATCTCATCGATGGTCGAAAATGCCACGAATCTGCCGCACATAGATTTTATTGTTCTTCAGATGGCGTGTTGCGATGATAAGAAAAAAGAAGAACTGAAAAAGGTGGCTTAAAACCTGCCCAGCCGAGGTCGGGTGTGTCAGGTAAATACTTTCACTCTACACAACCACCATCTAATCAGCCATCACCCGATTATATTACCCTTTAGGCAGCCCGAACCGCTGCATCTGGCATCTGGTTCCATGTGCGGTTTTCTAATACCCTTCCAGAAGCCTTTTTCCGAGTCCCGCCCCACTGTTTGAAGAAGAAAGGTATGGTTGAATTGACACAGGTATCTCGTATTTCAATAACCCATTCCCTCTTCATCGGTCGTGCTCCAGGTCCTGATTCACCCCCTACTATTACCCAATCGATCTCATTGAGATTTAAATCCGGTAATGGTCCAAGCAGAGGTTCAATAGAGAGAAACTTCACCTTTGCCGGAACTGATCTAAGCTTATCTACCCGGTAGAGACGTTCTTTGTCTTCCGCTGTGACCCCCATCCACACGTTTCTGGGCCATTTTAGGTCTGAGGCAAGCTCGACCAACCGATCTGCTCGCTTGGTAAGCAATTGGTATGTATGGCGGGGAGTGTTATTCATTACCTCAAAAACACGCTGAATAAAGATGAAGGGAACCTCCTCATGAAACAAGTCGCCCATAGAGTTGACGAAGACGAAGCGTGGTTTCATCCATTTATAAGGTACTTCAAGCATCCCAATGTGTGTGCGTACTGCAAATCCATCCCTGTAGTTGCGCTGTCTCATCGCTTGAAGACGCTTGGCCATACGCTCTGCATAACAGTTCAGACAGCCAGGTGACACCTTGGAGCACCCTGTCACCGGATTCCATGTCACTTCGGTCCATTCTATTTTTGTTGAATTCATTATCTATTCAAGTCCTCAATTAAGTAGTTTGCTATCCGCAGTGCAGCTTTCTGAGCGGATGGACTGGGATTTGAAACGCCCAGAACTAGAGCGAAAAGGGGCGCACCTTTACCATTTCGGAGTATAGCAGTCCTGGATATCGCTGGAAATACTGTCTTCAAACGCACCCTTATGAAATCGACCACGTGCCCTGTAGATGCGTTCTTTGAAAGGATCTCCTCCTCTTCTCCGAATAATGACCGCTGTGTACTTTGGCAGTAGAACTCCTCATACCACTTGGACGTTCCGAAAACTCGATCCAGCCGAGCTCTCCAAGGGTCTGGCATATGGCCATCTTTAGTCATCATTCGAAGGACTCCACCAAGCGGGAAAAGGTACCAGATATCTGAGGAGCCGGTTTTGGCTAAGCGCTTGATAAGGTTCCAACTAACCTCCAAACCGTAAGGATCTAGAAAGATTAGAGCCCGCGTATGATTCCAGTCCACCTTGCTAATATAATCTTCAAGAGTTGCATTCGCATCACCGCATTTAACTTTGATCGTATCTCGAATATTTCCGAAATCATCCTGAATGATAGACTCCAACTCGGAGCATGATGCTTGATCTGCATCAACGAAGAGAAAATAATCAAATGGCCTTGATGACAGAGAAGAGGCTCGAAGAGCACGGATCGCTGATCCGACAAGAAACTCTTCTGTATCTTCTCTTTCTGCGAGGTTTCCGAAGAAGGAATCAAGTCCTTGGAGAACCGCACATTTTTGCAACCCTGATTTCAGGCGGTGTTTTCCTCGACCAGCAAAAGCATCAACATAATGCAATGTAAACCATTTCTGGTTCTGCATAACTTTAAGGTAACTTTTTGTGTACTTCTCTACACAGTCGAGCTTCGATTCGCTCCAGCTGCCCCCAAAGGTATGCATTCAACCCTCCTCTGAATGGTTTGCAGCGGATTAAAGTGGATACCCCACCACCATTTGAAATCTATCCGTCGCCTGCTGCCATTTACCGTTGTTGGCAGCCAGCGGTTTTCATCCAGGTTTTTTGCCTATGATTCCGCAGTCCTGAAATGCGCTGCGGTCTGGCATGTCTATGTTTAGCTGAAGAAAAATCTAAAACTTCAACATCAAAATCCGTGCCTGGATTGTGATTCGATCGCTCCAAAGGTAACCTTCAGTAAAATCGGCAAAAAAATGCAAGGAAGCCGATCCGTGTGAGCTCTGCACAAGATGATGCCCAAGATGAACTGCACAATTTACTGTGCAATTTGCACATGAAATTGGGCAAGCCGCGTTCATGTTCTTGTTGCGAACAACCTACGGCAGCGCCGCTACCGGATTCCTCCGGATCAGGTCCGGGGCAGGCTTATCTCGCTACGCTTCCGTCTTCGTTAACGTCCAACTTCGCCGGACAAACTGTCCGGAATGACGAAGCGGGGCACTGATCAGCTTAGTAGCTCAATAGCTTATCAGCTCAGCAGCTTTCCCTCGGCGTGAAGTGCCCACAAACAACCCCCATCCCTGCAACACAGAAATGGGGGTTGTTTTTTTCTCATGGACCCTCCCGGCGGTTAGAGTCCCCACTAAATCGTCCAACAAAATACCAGATGCGCCGGGAGAGTCAAGCATGCACTGCGTGCAGCTGCTGAGCTGTTGAGCTGATAAGCTGTTGGGTTGCTAAAGATAGTCCGTAGGAAATATGTAGTTATTTGTCTTTCCGGCATCGGACATCCGCTTGCCTCGGTGAAGCCGTAGGCGAAGACGGGACATCTGACACCGGTTTTTCAGAGCTTCCCAGCCTCCTCGCATCCCAGCCTCCTAGCTTACTCGCCTCCCAGCAGCGCGAAGCGCTACATTTTCCTTGGCAGATAGGCCCGGCCGATCTCCACGTTGAACTGGCGGCACCAGATCACCACGCTGTCGTATTCGTGGGGGTCGACGCCCATGGGGATGGAAAACTCGACGGTGCCGGTGAACTGTTTGAGCTTGCCTAACGAAACTCCGTTCATGTGGTCGCCGCCCTTGGTCAGGTAGACGTAGCCGTCGGGCACCTTGTCCACATTGATGTCGGAAAGCTTCAGGATGGTTTCGCCGTTCATGCCCTCGGTGATCTCGGCCTTTCCCGCGGCCATGTGGCCTTCGCTTCCCATGAGCATGCCGTCGGCCTTTGTGTCCATCATGGCGCCTTCGTCTTTCATCATGCCCTCGTCCTGGGCACAGGCGGCCAGCGCCAGCACGAAGACCGCGGCAGCGAGCATTCGAATCGTTCTTCCGGTACTCATCATGGTTCACCTTCCTTTCAAAGTTGCGGCGAAAAAGCCGGCTTTATTTGCAGCGGCCTTTTCCGCCTGTGATCGTCCGTTGAAAAAAAGATAAGAAAGGAAGGTAAAGGGCGTAGAAAGGTTGGGTAAAGATTCGGTAAAGTTTTGCGGAGCTTCGGGAAAACGACTTGGCACGGACTGCAAGGTCTTAGCCGCTGACGCGGCGGATATTGTACCTTACCGTGAAATCCGTGTCATTCGTGCTAAAAGTATTCCTTCACCCAGCGCTGCCATATATCCTGAAAAAAGCGCGCAGCAATTTTTAATCCAGTTGCTCTTGTAAATCCTGTCTAACTTGCTTTTTTCTAAGCGATGCCGAACGCATCACATGGGCGCTGTCGTCTGTCGTCTGCTTGCCGCCATCCAACATCTGTTCGCCACGGTGCAGCCGAAGGCAAAGACGGGTCCTCCTATCTTTCCAGCTTCCCAGCCTCTTATCCACCGCGAAGCGCCGCCTTCACCCGCTCCGGCGTCATCGGAAGCTGGCGCACCACTGCGCCGGTGGCATCAAACACGGCCGTGGCAAGGACCCCGCCCATGCAGATCACGGCCGGCTCGCCGCCGCCCTTGGGGGGCAGAACATCGTTTTTCACGATCACGGTTTCGATGTCCGGCACCTGGGAAAACCGCGGAAGCTGGTAGGTGTCGAAGTTCACGTCAAGAAGCTTTCCGCTGCTGAAACGGACTTCTTCGGTCAGTGCGTAGCCCAGGCCCATGGTGATGCAGCCTTCCATCTGAAGCGTCGCCCCCCGGGGGTTGACCGCGTGTCCCATGTCCTGGGCGCAGACGACCCGTTTGACGTCGATCCGACCGCTTTCTTTGTCCACCTCGATTTCGGCCATGGCCGCCACATAGGTTTCGGCGTCGATGCCGCAGGAGATCCCAACGCCCCTGCCGCTGGGGGGCACAGCCGGGGTCCAGCCGAATTTTTCCGCGGCCGCTAAAAGGACGCGGCGCATCCGCGAATCTTTCAGGTGTTCGAGGCGAAAGGCCAGGGGGTCTTTTCCGGCCCTGGCCGCCATGAGGTTGATGTGCAGGTCCCGGGCGTAGGTGTTCGTGTTCGCCCCCGGGGCGCGCCAGGGACCCACGGCAAAGGGGTGGATGCCCGGTCCCATGTGCCATTCGCCGTAAACCGATTCTTTGTGGTGGGGGATCTCGTAGAAGTTTTCAGATCCCCGCTCTCCGGCATAATAGACGTGGTAGTCCCACAAACAGATGCGGCCTTTTTTGTCGACGCCCGAACGGATCTTGACCACCGCCGCCGGGCGGAAGGTGTCGAAGAAGAACTCTTCTTCCCGGGTCCAGAGCACCATGACCGGTTTTGCCGCGCGCCTGGACAGCCGGGCCGCTTCCACGGCCTGAGCCGATGCGGACTTTCCGCCGAAACCGCCGCCTACGAACGGCGCGATGACCCGGACCTTTTCCTTGGAAAGCCCCAGGGCGCGGGAGATCTGGCCCTGCACCCCGAAGGGGGTCTGGGTCGAGGCCCAGACCGTGGCCCGGCCGTTTTTCACATCGGCCAGGGCCGCATGGGGTTCGATGGGAGCGTGGGCCACGTAGCTGTTGAAATAGGTCTCTTCGACCACGGCGGCCGCCTCTTTTTCCCCGGCGGAAAGATTTCCGGCGCGGCCGGCCACAGACGGCGCCGGGGCGTGGGAAAGCAGGTGGTCGAAAATAGTCTCGTGGTCGATGCCGGTCTTGGGAAGAGTATAATCGGCCTCGATGGCGGCCAGGGCCTTGGCCGCCCCTTCCGGGTCGGGGTGGAGCACGGCGATCAAGTCATCGTCGCGGATCACCTGGACGTCCTTCATCTTTTCTGCGCCGGCAGTGTCCACCCGGACAAGCTCTGCCCCGTGGGCGGGCGGCCTGACGATCCGGGCATAGACCATGTCCGGAAGACGAATGTCGGCGGTGAACCGGGCCCGTCCGGTGACTTTCTCCAGGGAATCCCGGTGCGGGTAAGGTTTTCCGCTGACGGTGTACTCCGACACCGGTTCCAGGGGCGGAAGCTCCGCAAGGTGCCGTTCGATGACCTTTCCCTCGGTCAGCACCCCGTAGGCCACCCGGACCTTCGGTTTATTCTTGTCGAAGATCGTGCCGCTATCCGTCTCCAGGCGCTCGACCGGACAGCGCAGCCGTTCTGCGGCCAGTTCCTTTAACACCGCCTTGGCCTCGCAGGCGGCCTCCTTGACAAAAACCCCGTAATAGCGGGTGGAAAGCGAGCCCCAGGTGCCGGCGTCCCACGGGCACAGGTCCGTGTCGCCCATGACCATGTCCACCGACTCGTAGGCGACGTCGAGTTCTTCTGCCATCATCTGGGCAAAGGAGGTGATCACCCCCTGGCCCATCTCGATCTTTCCCACCATGCAGGCCACGCGGTTGTCGGCGCCGATCCGCAGAAAAGCGTTGAAGTCCGTGGGGACGTTGGCGCCGGCATAGCCCGTTCTCGGGGCCCGGGCCGCGGCAGGAAGATCTCCCACCGTGCAGTAAACGATGAGCCCGCCGCCCAGCAGGCCCATTTGCTTCAAAAATTCCCGCCGACTCAGCGGAACGGAAGATAGTTCGACCCCTGGCGTCGTTTCGGCAACATCTTCTTTTTTCATTTGCTGCCTCCTTTGAGCGCTTCTGCCGCGGTCTGAACGGCGGCAACGATTCGCACGTGGGCGCCGCACCGGCACAGGTTGTCGTCCATGGTCCAGAGGATCTCGTCTCGAGTCGGCGTCGGGTTGGCCGCAAGCAGGCTGTAGGCTTTTAGAATCATGCCGGGGGTGCAAAAGCCGCACTGGAGGGCATCGTATTTCACGAACGCCTCCTGGATCGGGTGAAGCTCACCGTTTTTGGCCAGCCCCTCGATGGTGGTGATCTTCTTTCCCTCGATCGATCCGACTGAGAGCTGGCAGGAGGGCATCGCCTCGCCGTCGACCAGCACGGTGCAGGCGCCGCACTGCCCCTCGCCGCAGCCGTATTTTGCGCCGGTCAGCCCAAGGTCGATCCGAAGCACCCACAGCAGGGTCCGCTCGGTGTCGACTGTCAACCGGACCGTTTCACCGTTGAGGGCAAATCCGATGGTCTTGATCATGGCAGCTCTCCATAAATTCGCTTTTGCGGATTTATTGGTGGCGGCTTCGCCGCCATTTTTTAAAAATTACAGCTTCCTGGTCGCCGGAGACGGGACGGCCGAACTTCAGGGTCGTTCGGGAGTAAAAGAATTGTGAATTTCAAATCTCCAATCCCGCCGGACGGCGCCGAAGTTGATCTCCGAATGCGATCAGATCATCATCAGCTCCCTGGCCTATTTTCCGACAATGGCGATCAGGGTGAGCACCGACGGGCAGGCCCGGCGACCGGGGAACAACGCTGGTGTTTTTGCAAAATATCGCGATAAAGGGAGGGATTCAACTCATAAAAACAAAAGGCCACCGCTTCGAATTCAACCCGACCCGGCGATCCACCGATACAAGAAATCTTTTCAGTCTCGTCTTTTTAATCCTCGGTGGAGGTGCCGGGCCGGGTCGGGTCGGCCCTGGTTATCCCTTCAGGGTCAGCGCCACGTATCCCCGCTGGCCGGTGCGGTGGTCCAGGGCCATCAGGTTCACTTCCTGGCCCTGGGATTCCGCCTCGATCCGGTCGATGAATTCCCGGACGCCGTGGACCGGCTGATTGTTTATGGCCAGGATCAAGTCGTCGGTTTCAAACCCGCCTTCGGCCAAAACCCCGCCGGAGACCAGGGACTCGACCGCCACGCCGATTCCCGGGGGTATGCCGTATTTTTGCGCCTCTTCGGCGGTGACCGGCCGCACGGTGGCCCCGAGCCGCTCCTTGACCAGGGCGGCCATTTCTTCAGCCGCCTGGTTCAGGCTTCCGATGGTGGCCGTCAGCACCAGGGTTTTCTTGTCGCGCAGCACCTCCAGGGTCACGTCGTTTCCGGGAAGGGTGGCCGCCACCTCGTTCTGGAGAAGCGCGGCATCGACAATTTCCTTGTCGCCGTACCGGATCACCAGGTCGCCCTTTTTCAGGCCCGCCACCTGCGCCGGGCTGCCGGGAACCACTTCCGCCACCAGGGCGCCTTTGGCCTTGTCCAATCCCATTTCAGCCACCTGGGCCGGAAGCAGCGGCCGGATGCTCACCCCGAGCCATCCCCGCTCCACCTTGCCTTCATCGATCAGCTGCTTTGCGATGTGCACCGCCATGTTGCTCGGGATGGCGAATCCGATTCCCTCGAACCCACCGGACTGGGAGGCGATGGCCGAGTTGACCCCGACGACTTCACCTTGGAGATTGAGCAGCGGACCGCCGCTGTTTCCCGGATTGATCGCCGCATCGGTCTGCAGGTAGTCCTGGTAGCTGCTGGGATCCAGGATTCCCCGCCGGTGCTTGGCGCTGATGATCCCCTGGGTCACGGTCTGGTCCAGGCCCCGGGGGTGGCCGATGGCCACGACCCAGTCTCCGACCCGGATCTTGTCCGAATCACCGAACCTCACATGGGGAAGATCCTCGCCGGTCTTGATTCGGATCACGGCCAGGTCGGTCTTGGGGTCGGCACCGACCGGTTCGGCCTTGTACTGCCGACCGTTTGCCAGCAGCACCTGGATGTCGGTGGCGCCGTCGACCACGTGGTGGTTGGTCAGCACATGGCCCTGCCCGTCCATGATCATTCCGGTGCCCAACCCCTTGACCTCCCGCTTGAATTTGCGGGGGGTTTCCGGGGTGTTGAAAAAAAAGTGGAAAAACGGATCATTTCCAAACGGCGACAACGGCTGGGAAAATTCCTGGCGCTGGGTGACCTCGATATGAACCACCGCAGGAATCGTCGCAGCGGCGACCTCCGAAATCCCCGTACGCAGATCGGAGACTGGAGGCGCCGGCGCCGTCCAGGTCTCGACGGTTTTTTCCGGGCCTTTTGCAGATACGGCGGCGGCTTCCTGCCGCCATTGCACGATGCCCAAGACCAGTACCACCGTAAGGGCCAACACAAATGGAACGACTTTTTTCAAACGCAAATTTTTCATTTTTGATCCTCCCGGCAGTTGCGGCCCGTTCGGCGCCCGGCGATCCGGATCGACGGATCGCCCGCGGTTCGGCTGCACTTTTCATCTACCCCTATTCAACGGTGCCCGGCAGTTTCTTCTCCGATCCTTTCACCCTGTCGAGGCTTGACGGAAAACTATGGCATCGGCCCGGCTGCCGGTATCGGCCGGCCACCGATTTTTCTGTAGGACAATGTGGGAACCTTGTGTCGGAGTCTGTCCTACCTTAAAAGCCGCCGCTGGAGCTGCCGGATACGCCCGCAGGCTGCAACGGCTTTTCGCGGCGGATTGAATACAGCTCGCTGAGAGTTTTGCGAAATTGGACAAGATTTTCAAAACTCTATATACAAATAGGATGTGTCCGGCGGGGGTTCACGACCAGGGCGGTGGCATCGGGAGACAATCGCGGGGATCGATCGGATGAAAAGGCTTTTCGGCAAACGTCTTCGAACCAGGCTCAACCTGATCCTCCTGCTCACGCTGATACCGGTATGGGCACTGACGATCTACACCGCCGCAGAACAGCGCCGCCTCGAGCGTGAAGCGATCCTTCAAAACGCCCTGATCCTGACCCGGGCGATTGCAGACGAGGAAGCCCAAATGCTTCGCGCCACTCAGGCGGCACTGCGGGTCATGGCCGATCCGGCCTCCGGCGCCGGTCCCTTTCGCCGGCAAAACTGCGATGTTTTCGATGACTTTCTCAAAAACTCGCCCGAATATCTCCAGCTGGGGGCCCTTTCCGCGGACGGCCGCCTTGTTTGCGTGGTGGGCGGCGCCGGGACGCACAGGTCTTTTTCCGATGCTTCCTGGTTTGCCGAGACGCTCCGGTCCCGGGAGTTCACTCTCGGTGGAGACCGCGTGGAGGCGGTCTCCGGGCAGCCGGCCATCTATGCCGCCTGTCCCCTGCTCGATGCGGCCGGCGATATCGAAGGGGTGGTCTTTGCCGCCCTGAGCCTCGATGCGGTCAGCCGTCCGGCGGTTCGAATCCTCGGCGGCCTTCCCGAAGGCGCGGCCCTGGTGCAGATCGATCCGGCCCGGGGTCAGCTCGTCTACGAAGCGGACAGCCGCTGCTGGACCGACACAAATCTCCTGGGCGCCGCCCTGGTCGAAACCGCAACCGGCAGTGAAAGCGGCGTGATCCAGGGGGACGACGACGATGCACGAATCTATGCCTATGCCTCCCTGAAAAGCCCGCTGACAAAGCGGCCGGTTTCCATTGTCCTTGTTATATCCAAGCACCGGGCCTTTGCGGCCTCCAACCGGATCCTGGCTCGGAACCTCCTGCTGCTCGGTCTTGTGGCGGCCGCCGCCATCGCGATCGTCTGGATCGGCACCGAACTCTTTTTTCTCAAACCCCTGGGCGAAATGGCCGCGGCCAGCCAGCGGCTGGCCGCCGGCGATCTGTCTGCCCGGATCGGCGACATCTCCGGCGCCGACGAACTGCGCCGCCTGGCCGGCAGCTTTGATCAGATGGCCGAAGCCCTCCAGACCCGGATCGTCCTCGAACAGGAGGCCAAAGAACAGCTCGAAACCTCCCGGCAGCGGCTTCGCAACCTGACCGGCTACCTCCAGGATGTCCGGGAACAGGAGCGGACCCGGATCGCCCGGGAGCTGCACGACGATTTCAGCCAGAGCCTGACCATCCTGAAACTCGACCTGGCCTGGCTGAAAAAGCGTCTTCCCGAAGACGATCCGAAAATCGACGAGAAGCTGACCGCCATGGGGCAGGTGCTCGATGCGGCCCTTACCACCATGCATACGGTGACCGCCGAGCTTCGGCCGGTGATATTAGACGATTTCGGACTACCGGCCGCCTTAGAGTGGCAGACCGACGAATTCAAGAACCGGACCGGGCTCGACTGCCGGATCGAAATCGATCCGAAACTTCCGGCGCTCTCAAAAAATCTGGCCACGGCCTTGTTTCGAATCTTCCAGGAGCTTTTGACCAACATCATGCGCCATGCCGGCGCCTCCCGAGTCGATGTGCTCCTGAAAAAAGAAGACCGCCGCCTGGTCTTGACCGTCGTCGACGACGGACGGGGAATCACCGAAACCCAGGTCGAAGACGCCCGATCCTTCGGCCTGATCGGCATCCGAGAAAGGCTCCATCCCTTCGGGGGCAGCGCCCGGTTTAAAGGCGGCACCGGCGGCGGCACCCGGGTGACGATCGAGGTTCCCGTGGAGGAGGAAAACCCACAGTCATGATTCGCGTCATTATCGCAGACGATCATCCGATCATCCGGGCCGGACTGAAGCAGATTTTAGCCGATGCCGGCGACATCGAGGCCGCCGGCGAGGCGGCCACCGGGGCCGAACTGCTCAAGGCGGTCGGCCGCGAGGATTACGACGTGGTGTTGCTCGATCTGAGCATGCCCGGGATGGACGGCCTCGACGTGCTCAAGCAGATTAAGATCGACCGCCCCCGGCTGCCGGTGATCATCCTGACTGTCCACCCCGAGGCCCACTACGCCCTGCGGGTGCTGAAGGCCGGCGCATCGGGATACTTGACGAAAGAAAGCGCTCCGGACCAGCTTATCGCCGCCATCCACAAGGTCGGCCGGGGAGGAAAGTACATCAGCCCGGCGCTGGCCGAGCAGATCGCCTTTGCCCTGGACACGGACGTGCAAAAGCCTTCCCATGAAACCCTCTCGGACCGGGAATACCAGGTGATGACGCTAATCGCCTCGGGCAAGTCCGTGTCCGAGATCGCAGAGGAGCTGACCCTCAGCGTCAAGACAATCAGCACCTACCGCGCACGGGTGCTGGAGAAAATGGGAATGAAAACCAACGCGGAACTGACCCACTACGCCGTTGCCAACGGGTTGGTGGAGTAAGCCCTCTTTTAAGAAGGCGCTGCACCCATGGTTAGGGGGCGCCCATGACCTCTAAATGGTTTCATCGCTTGGCCGCCCTGCTCGGTGTTGGCCTGTTCGCCCTGGCCGCCGGGGTTTTGTGGCGGGAAGCGAGCCACCTCCGGCTCCATGACATCGTCGCCGAGATCCGGCGGATCCCGACCGGCCAGGTGCTTCTGGCGGCGGTGCTCACCGCCGGAAGCTACCTGGTGATGACCGGCTACGATGTTCTGGCCCTTCGTTCCATCGGCCGCCGCCTTGCCTTTGCGAAAACCGCCCTTGCGTCTCTGGTCGGATACGCCTTTAGCAACAACATCGGCTTTGCCATGATCGCCGGGGCGTCGGTCCGCTATCGGATCTACTCCGCCTGGGGGCTGAGCACCGTGGAAATCACCCAGGTGGTGATCTTCTGTACCGCCAGCCTATGGCTCGGGTTTTCAGCCGTCAGCGGAGCGGTGCTGTTGCTGGAGCCGATGGTCCTGCCGGCCTCTTTTCCATCGGTGCTTCCGCCGGCCAGGGTGGTCGGCCTGATCCTGTCGGCAGCGGCGGCAGGATACCTGGTCCTGGTCGCCGCCAGGCGGCATCCCGTTCGGGTCGGCGGATGGCTTCTGCGCCTGCCGCCACTGCGGCTGGCCGCCGGGCAATTGGCCATCGCCTCCATCGACTGGTGCCTCGCGGCCAGTGTGCTGTACGCGCTGCTGCCCCGTCTGTCGAGGCCCGGTTTCTGGGTGTTTGTTGGCATGTTCATGCTGGCCCAGCTCGGCGCCCTGATCAGCCAGGTGCCGGGCGGGCTGGGCGTTTTCGAGTCGCTCATCGTGGTGACCGCCGCCGGACGAGTGCCCGCCGATCGGCTGCTCGGCGCGCTGGTCATCTACCGGGGCCTTTACTATCTTCTGCCGCTGATGCTGGCCACCGGCGCCCTCGGCGCACAGGAGCTGCTGCGAAGAAGATCCTGGCTCAAAAGGGCGACTGCCCTTGCCGCAGATACTTTCCCGGCGCTGCTCATCCCCCTGCTGACGCTGGCCGTATTTGTCTCCGGCGCGGTGTTGCTTTTCTCCGGCGCCCTGCCGGCGCTGCCCGAACGCCTGCATTGGATAGACCGCCTTCCCCTGCCGGTGGTAGAGGTCTCCCATTTTGCAGGAAGCCTGGCCGGCCTGGGCCTTCTTCTCCTGGCGCGGGGGCTGCAGCGCCGCCTGGACGCCGCCTATCTGCTGACGCTCGGACTCCTGGTTTTCGGCATCCTGGCCTCGCTTCTCAAGGGCCTCGATTACGAAGAGGCGGTGATCCTTTCACTGGTTCTATCGGTGCTGCTCCCGTTTCGCCGATATTTTTTCCGGCATGCCTCCCTGTTTTCCGAGCGTTTCTCGGCCGGCTGGATCGCCGCCATTGCCGTCGTCGTCGCCACGTCCATCTGGCTGGGCCTTTTCGCCTACCGGCACCTGGAATATTCGAACCAGCTCTGGTGGGCGTTCAGCCTCCACGGCCACGCCCCGCGTTTTTTGCGTGCCACCGTGGGGGCGTTGGGTTTGGCCCTGTTCTTTTCAGGCGCTCGGCTTCTTCGCGCCGCTCCGCCTGCCGAAACCGCCAAAGGCACCTGGCCCGATGCGGTTCCTGCCATCGTAGCCCGTTCGCCGAATGCGTCCGCCAACCTGGCCTTGACCGGCGACAAGCGATTTTTGATGAGCGAACCGGCAGATGCATTCATCATGTACGGGGTAGCGGGCAGAACCCACGCGTCCATGGGCGACCCTGTCGGACCGGAGGAGCGGTGGCCCGAGCTCCTCTGGCAGTTTCGCCAGATGGCCGACCGCTACGCAAACCGCGCCGTCTTTTACGAGGTCGGCCACGAAACCCTTCACCACTACCTGGGCATGAACATGACCCTGCTGAAGCTGGGTGAAGAGGCCAGGGTTTCCCTGCCGGATTTTTCCCTGGAAGGGGGGGCCAAGAAAGACCTCCGTTATGTTCACCGGAAATTGGAAAAGGAGGGCTGCCGCTTCGAGATCGTTCCCCCCGAAGGGGTGCCCGAGATTCTGGAGGATCTCGCCGCCGTGTCCGACGCCTGGCTCGCGGAGAAAACCACCCGTGAAAAAGGATTTTCTCTCGGGTTCTTCAATTCGGCTTACCTGAAGCGGTTTCCTGTGGGCGTGGTGCGGCTTTCCGGCCGGATCACCGCCTTTGCCAACATCTGGCAGTCCGGCGGCAACGAGGAGGTCACCGTGGACCTCATGCGGTATCTGCCCGAATCCCCCGGCGGCGTCATGGAGTTTTGCTTCGTCGAGATGATGCGCTGGGGGCGCGATCGGGGCTACCGCTGGTTCAACCTGGGGATGGCCCCCCTGGCCGGAATGGCGTCCGGAGACGATGCGCCGCTGTGGGACCGCATCGGGATGCTTGCCGCCCGTTTCGGTGAGCATTTTTACAATTTCGAAGGCTTACGACATTACAAGGACAAATTCGATCCGGTCTGGCGACCGAAATATCTTGCCGCCCCCGGCGGGCTCTTTCTCCCGCACACCCTGGCCGACATCGGCGCCCTGACTTCCGGCGGCCTGCGGGGCATCCTCTTCAAGTAAACCCCGGCTTTCCGCAGGCGCCTTCTTTCCTTCCCGGCCGGCTCCCTGAGCCGGCCCTGCAACCCATCGCCTTTCCCGTCCGGGGCCGGTCATTTCCTCAGCCCCGCCTCCTGTCGGACAAACACCGACATTTCTTTGAGCCGTTTTCCTACGGAAAGATCAGACGATCACCGATTTTCATTCCGTTTTCGGCAATTTATATTCTGTCTGCAACGGAAGGAAGGCCGATGAAAAATGTACTGATCGTGGACGATTCGACGCTGGTGAGAGAACGGCTGAGCGCACTGCTGGCCGACGCATCCGGGCTTCGGGTCGTCGGCGAAGCGGCCGACGGGGCCGACGCACTGACCGCCGTCGATCGTTTGGCCCCGGACGCGGTGGTACTCGACATCCGGATGCCCGCCGCCAGCGGCATCGAAGTTTTGGAGCGGATCAAGGCAACCCACCCCAAGATCCTGGTGATCATGCTCACAAACTACGACTTCGACCAGTACCGCAAGCAGTGCCTGGCCTCCGGAGCCGACTACTTTTTCAACAAGGCCCGGGAGTTCGAACGGGTGGTCGAAGTCCTGACGCAATAGGAACACCGTTGAACAAGGACGGGGGCCGGCAAGCCCTGACCCCGGCCAAGGAAAGGCAACCATGGATGATATCGGCATCGGAACCGAAACGGTAAAGTCAGACTCCGTCGAACAGGTTTTCAATCGCCTGGCCGCGGATCGAAATGGACTCAGCACCCATGAGGCCGAAGAGCGCAGTGAGACATTCGGCCCCAACGAAATCCGTGAACAACGCAGATCGCCGCTGCTCAAGTTCCTGAGCTACTTCTGGGGGCCGATTCCGGCGATGATCGAGGCCGCGGCCGTGCTGTCGGCGCTGGTCCACCGCTGGGAAGACTTTTGGATCATCCTGGCATTGCTGCTGCTCAACGGGGCGGTCGGCTTCTGGCAGGAGCACAAGGCCGACAACGCCATCGAATTGCTCAAAAAGCGCCTGGCGCCGGTCGCCAAGGTCCGGCGGGACGGAAATTGGCAGCAAAAGCCGGCCCGGGCCCTGGTGCCGGGCGACATCGTCCGGCTCCGGCTCGGAGACATCGTGCCGGCGGACGTGAAGCTGGTGGAAGGCGATGCCCTCCAGATCGACGAATCGGCCCTGACCGGCGAATCGATGCCGGTGGAAAAACACGCATCCGATGTCGCCTACTCCGGCAGCATCGTCCGGCAGGGAGAAGCAGATGCCGTGGTGGCGGCCACCGGAATGCAGACCTATTTCGGCAAAACCGCTCAACTGGTGGAAGAGACCGGCGGCCGGAGCCATTTCCAAAAAACCGTAATCAAGATCGGCGACTATCTCATCGTTCTGGCCCTGGCGCTGGTGGCCCTGATCTTTTTGGTGGCCGCCTTCCGTCACGAAAGCCTGCTCACGACCCTTCAGTTTGCGCTGATTCTCACGGTGGCGGCGATCCCGGCCGCCCTTCCCGCGGTGCTCTCCGTGACCCTGGCGGTGGGGGCGGCCCGGCTGGCGAGCAAAGAGGCCATCGTCAGCCGGCTCGTGGCCATTGAAGAGATGGCGGGCATGGACGTGCTGTGCTCCGACAAAACCGGCACCATCACTGAAAACCGGCTGGAAGTAGGAGAGATCATTCCTTTTGAAGACGCCGGCGAAACCGAAGTCCTTTCGACTGCAGCCCTGGCATCCCGGGAAGAGGACCAGGATCCGATCGACATCGCCATCGTTTCCAGCGCCCGGAATCGGGAAAAAGTCCTCCAATCCCTGGAAAGTATGCATGTAAAGCACTTTGTCCCCTTTGATCCGGTCTCGAAGCGGTCCCAGGCCGAGGTCGACACCCCGGACAACGGCACCGTGAAAGTGGCCAAAGGCGCCCCACAGGCCATGGCAGCGCTCACAGAAGCCGATAAACGTCTCACCAGACGGGTAGACAAGCAGGTGGAACGGCTGGCCGAAAAGGGGTTCCGGGCGCTGGGGGTGGCCCGTGCGCAAGGAGCGCATGGGGCCTGGCAGTATCTGGGGCTGGTGGCTCTTCACGATCCGCCCCGGCCGGACTCGGCCGAGACCCTCGACACCGCCCGGAAGATGGGGGTCGATGTCAAAATGGTCACCGGCGATCATGCGGCCATCGCCAAGGAAGTCGCCAAAGAGGTGCACATGGGCACCCGCATCCTGTCGGCCGAATCCTTGGCCGAAGAAAATAAAGAGAAACGAAAGAAAATGATGGATGCGGCAGACGGCTTTGCCCAGGTGTTTCCGGAGCACAAATACCGGATCGTGGAAGACCTGCAGCAAGAAGACCACATCGTGGGGATGACCGGCGACGGCGTCAACGACGCCCCCGCATTGAAACGGGCCGATGTCGGCATCGCGGTGGCCGGGGCCACCGACGCCGCCCGGTCTGCGGCAGACATCGTGCTGACCCTTCCTGGGCTGTCGGTGATCATCGATGCCATCAAAGAGAGCCGGAAGATCTTCCAGCGCATGAACAGTTACGCCATCTACCGGATCACCGAGACCATTCGGGTGCTGTTTTTCATCACCGCATCGATCCTGGCTTTCAATTTTTACCCGGTTACGGCGGTGATGATCGTGCTGCTCGCCCTGCTCAACGACGCACCGATCATGGCCATCGCCACCGACCGGGTGCCGATCTCCGCCCAGCCGGTGAGATGGAACATGCGAGAGGTACTGGAAATGGCCACGTTTCTGGGGCTGATCGGTGTCCTTTTCTCTTTCGGCGTGCTCTACGTCGGGCGGGACGTGCTGCACCTGGGTCGGGACATGATTCAATCCCTGATTTTCCTGAAGCTGGCCGTGGCCGGACATCTTACCATCTTTTTGACCCGGAGCCGGGGCCCGTTCTGGACCAGCCGCCCGAGCGGCGCCCTGTTCTGGTCGGCCGTCGGCACCAAGGCGCTGGCAACCCTGGTAGTGGTCTATGGCTGGTATATGACGCCCATCGGCTGGTCCCTGGCACTGATGGTATGGGGCTACGCCCTTGTCGCTTTTGTCATCACCGATTTCCTGAAAAGATATCTCTATCGACTGCTGGATCACTCCGGCCTGAAATTCAGCCGGTAGACCGGCCCCGGAAAAGGGCCGGGCAGTCGCTGCCTCAAATTGCGAAAACCGAAAGGAGTCCGCCATGAAAACATATCAACATATTCTGGTCGTGAGCCGGTCGACCCGGCAGTGCCGCAGAGCGGTGGAAACCGGGATTTCCCTGGCCCGGCTCTACAACGCGCAGCTGACCGTGTTGCACGTGATCCACGACCCCTTCAGCCTCGAGGGCTGGAACCTTCCGGTTCCTTCTCTGGAGGCCGAGTACCGGAAAATGGTCGAAGACACGCGCAAGGAAATCGACAAGATGGTGGCCAAGGAGAGAGAACGCGGGCTGACCGTGTATCTGAAGATCCGGGAGGGGATTCCCCAGGAGGAGATCCTCAGGGCTGCCGAGGAAGACGGCGCAGACCTGATTCTCATTTCCTCTCACGCGCAGGGGCACCTGGAGCATCTCATGTTCGGCCGCACCAACGAGGCCGTCATCCGCCGGCTGCCGGCCGATTTGCTGCTGGTCAAGGAGGAATCATGAATCGGGCGGCACCTGCGGCGGGGTCCCGGCACAGAGGCGAGGTTGGCAGCGGTGCCGAAGACGTCCCGGAAAGCCCGGATCCACCTTCTTCGGATACGGACTCGGATGCCGTCATCATCGACGAGGCCAAGCTGGTCCTGGCCGAAAAGCGGACCGCCATGGCCCTGATGCGCACCGGCATCGCCGTCTTTGCACTTCCGCTGTCGGTGCTGAGCGTGTTGATCGCCACGTCCCGCTACTACAACGTGGTCCACGTACTGCACCTGATCGTTCCTTTGGCGGTCTTGAATCTGGCGCTGCTGGTGCTCGGCACACACCTGGTGGTCCGGGCACTGCGCCAGCTCCGCCGCTACGACAGACTGATCCACCGGCTCAAGCGCGAACACAGCCGGATCGGAAAATTTCTGAAATAACGGCGCTCGAAAAGGCGAAAACACCCTTTTTCCCGGACACCACCGATGAAACTGGACATTTACACAAGACTTCGGGCCCTGCACATCGCATTCATCGCCGGATCGATCGCCCTGTTGCTGGCGGTGGCCGCCGCCCCCCTGCTCGTCAGCCGGGGCGTTGCCCTGACCCAATCGGTCGTGATCGAAGAAGATGTGGCAGAGGTGCTGGCGATCATCTTGCTCATGGGACTGTCGGCGGCATCCTGGCGGATCTATCGGCGACAGCTCCAGCGCCTGATCCGGGAAATGCAGGACTCGACCCGCTTGTGCCGGCGTCTTGAAACGCGCCTGGCCGATGCCTTCGGCTACATCGGCACGGTAAACGTGGAAATCAAAGAGATCGAATCGAGCCTTTGCCAGCTCCGGCGCTACCCGGCAAGCAGAAAGGAGTTTCAGGGTCTCTTACGCGACCTTGCCCAAAGAGCGATGGTGATCGCCGGATCCGAGTGGGCCATAGTCCGGGTCATGGATCGCAGGAATTTCAGAACGCTCAGGGAAGCCGTTCAGCAACGAGCCGGAAGCCCTCGCCCCGCTATTGCGATCAGCAACCGCTCCCTGGTCGAAAATCCCGGCGTCGAAGGATTCAGCGTGGTGAAAACCGGGGCAGAGAACCTGCCGCTCCGGACGGCGTTGGTTTTTCCGGTGAAACGCCTCCAGACTCAGGATCGAATCCTGGTTTCGGCCATCGCCGGCGAAATCGAAATGCTGTTTCTCATTTTTCAGTCAGAGGCGGTGACCGGCTTTCAGAGGGCAATGGAAGCCAAACCTCTTGAAACAGTCCGTAACCAGACTTAACGGTTCGTTGGATCCATTTGGAATTCCGAAATTTTATTGGGCTTTTTTATCTCGACCCTATCGATACCAATCAATGGAATGATGCCATGCCGTTTCATCTGCCCAAAGACCAGAGGAAAACCGCAGTCGTCGCCGGCATCGTCGGCAACGTCATGGAGTGGTACGACTTTGCGCTCTATGGCTTCATGGCCTCGGTGCTGTCGCAGCTCTTTTTCCCCGAAGGCCACAAAGTCGCCTCGCTTCTGGCCACCTACGGGATTTTCGCCGCGGGTTTTGTCATGCGGCCCATCGGTTCGGCCCTCTTTGGCTGGCTTGGAGACACGGTGGGGCGAAGCAAGACCATGCTGTTGTCGGTGATCATGATGTCGTTTCCCACCTTCCTGCTGGGGGTGTTGCCCACCTACGCGGCCATCGGCGTCTGGGCGCCGGCCGCTCTGGTGCTGATCCGGCTCGTTCAGGGGCTGTCTGTGGGCGGAGAGTTTTCCAGCTCGGTCACCTACCTGGTGGAAACCGCACCGGAAGGAACCCGGGGCCTTTCCGGAAGCTGGGCCAACGTGGGAAGCATGGCCGGCATGCTTCTCGGGTCAGGGGCCGCCTCGTTGGCGACGTTTGTGTTCGATCCGGAGCAGCTTCGGTCCTGGGGCTGGCGGCTGCCGTTTCTGCTGGCCGCGATTCTGGGCGGGGCCGCAATCTTTCTGCGGCGAAATCTTCCCGATTCGGCTCATTTCAAGAAACACGACCAAGGTCGGGGACAGACGTCACCCATCAAGGAAGCGGTCACCGTCAACCTGAAAGAAACCGTCCAGGCGACCTTGTTTGCCTCGTCCTACGGGGCGGTGTTTTACCTTTCGCTGGTCTACATTCCCACCTGGCTTGAGCAATACGTCGATTCGGGCGGGGATGCAGGAATGTTTTACAACACCCTGGCCACGGCCCTGCTGATCGTGCTGGTCCCGGCTGCCGGATGGATTTCAGACCGGTTCATCCGAAGAACCCGCCTTCTGGCAATGGTGTTTGCCGCCGAGCTTTTGCTGGCCGTTCCGCTCCACCTATGGATGAAAAGCGGGGGGGCGGCGGCCCTGGCTGTCTCGCAGATCCTGCTGGGCCTGCTCATCGCCTTTCCCTGCGGCGTGGCTCCCGCGCTGTTCGTCGAACTGTTTCCGACCCGGGACAGGCTTTCTGGCTACTCCATCGCCTTTAACCTTGGACTCGGGGTCGTGGGGGGGGCCACCCCCATGGCGGCCACAGCGCTGATCTCGTTGACCGGCTTCGATGTCGCCCCGGCTTTTTATATGGCGTTCTGGGCTGCGGTCGGGGTCGCAACCCTCCTTTCCATGTCGGATAACAGCCGTGAAGCACTGAAATAACAAGGAAAAGTATCTCTTGATATTTTTTGCTTGACAAGGTTGAAAACTTTTGGTTATTTTTTGTGGTGAGCGCTCAGTATAGAAAAAGGATCTTCTCAGATGACCAAGAAAAAAGACCTCATCCTCGACGCAGCGACGATCCTGTTTGCCGAAAAAGGGTTCAACGAAACTTCGGTGGCCGACCTTGCGCGCATCACCCACTCTGCCGAAGGGACGATTTTCTATCATTTCAAGAACAAGAACGAGCTGTTGGTGGCGATCCTCGAAGACGTCAAAGAGGGAATCCTGGCCGAATTTTCCGGATACATGCGCGGGTGCCGCTTTGAAAGCGGCATGGAAATGATCGAGGGGGTGATCGGCTTCTTTCTCTATCTTGCCGGAAAAAAGGAGCAGTGGTTTCGGCTGCTCCAGCGGCACTACCCATACGAATTCGCCCGTTCGAACAGCGACGGCAGGGGGCCCCTGGAGGCCATCTACAACACCCTGGTGGACCTGTTCGAAGAGGCCATCCGCCGGGGACTGGAAGACGGCTCGATCCGGGACCTTCCCGAACGCAAAACCGCGCTGATCCTATTTTCCATGGTCAACGGCCTGATCTGGCTCAAGTACCACGACCTGTACGAACCTGCCACCCTGTACGAAGAGCTTCTGTCCGCCTGCAAACGGATGCTTTCACCGGATACCGGTTCATTCAAGGAGGAGGAGACGGGTTCATGCTGAAAAGAATTTTCCCCTTTCTGGAGTGGTTCAGAGGATACAGCATCGAGGCGTTCCGCATCGACGCCGTCGCCGGCCTGACCGTGGCCCTGGTGCTGATTCCCCAGTCCATGGCCTACGCCCAGCTGGCGGGGCTGCCGCCATACTACGGCCTGTATGCGTCGTTTCTGCCGCCGATCGTGGCCGCCCTGTTCGGATCGAGCCGGCAGTTGGCCACCGGTCCGGTGGCCGTGGTTTCCCTGATGACATCGGCATCCTTAGAGCCCCTGGCCACGGCCGGAAGCGAGGGGTATATCGCCTATGCCGTGGTATTGGCGCTCACCGTAGGGGTGTTTCAGTTCGGCCTGGGCCTTCTTCGCCTCGGCCTGGTGGTCAACTTTTTGTCCCACCCGGTGGTCAACGGATTTACCAACGCAGCGGCCCTGATCATCGCCTCTTCCCAGCTTTCCAAGCTCTTCGGCGTCTATGTGGACAAGGCCGAACATCACTACGAAACCATCGTCCGGGTTTTGGAGGCGGCGGCCCACTACACCCACTGGCCCACCCTGCTCATGGGGGCGCTTGCCTTCGGCATCATGTACGGCCTTCGCCGGATTTCTCCCAAGATCCCCAACGTGCTGGTGGCCGTGGCCCTCACCATCGGCCTTTCCTGGGCCACCGGCTTCGAACACAATCTCACGGTGGACATTTCGGCGATCCGATCTGCTGCCGCCGTCGAGCGGATCCACGAATTCAACCAGGCGACCGCCCGGATTCCGGAACTCGGCCAGGAGCGAGCCGCCCTGAATCAAACACTGGAAGACGCCAAGGCAAGAAACGACGTGTTTGCCGCCATCGATGCCGAACATGACCTGGCCGTGATCGGAACAAAGATCGACCGACTAAAGCATGAGGCGCATCTTCTCCGCAGCGCCATCCGGGAAATGCTCTTTGCAAAACGGCAGGGCGGCGGAGAATCCCCGGTATTCGTTCCCTTTTCCGAAGACGACCCCTCCGCCGCAGCAGACGGAAGAAAATGGCGCGTCAAAGTCGGCAACACCCCGCTTTCCACCGAACGCCTCCTGATGATCGGCGGCGGGGCGGTGGTCGGAGAGATTCCCCAGGGGCTTCCGACGCTTTCCGTGCCGCCGATCAACATGAAGGTGTTCCTGCAGCTTTTCCCCTACGCGGTCATCATCTCTCTTCTCGGATTCATGGAGGCCATCTCCATCGCCAAGGCCATGGCCGCCAAAACCGGCCAGCGGCTCGATCCGAACCAGGAACTGATCGGACAAGGGCTGGGAAACATGTTAGGGGCCGTCGGAAAAAGCTATCCGACGTCAGGGTCGTTTTCCCGTTCAGCAGTCAATCTCCAGGCAGGGGCCCATACCGGGCTTTCCAGCGTGTTTACCAGCCTGGCGGTGGTGATCGTGCTGATGTTTTTCACCCCGCTTTTATACCACCTGCCCCAGGCCGTACTGGCGGCGGTGATCATGATGGCGGTCATCGGCCTGGTCAACGTCACCGGTTTTATTCACGCCTGGCGGGCCCAGTGGTATGACGGGGCGATTTCGATTATCACCTTTTTCGCCACCTTGGCCTTTGCCCCGCACCTGGACAAGGGAATCATGATCGGCGTGGTTCTGTCCCTGCTGGTATTCCTGTATAAAAGCATGCGTCCGACCGTGGCATCCCTGTCCCGGCACGAGGACGACGCCTTCCGGATCTCCATGATGCACCAGCTGGAGGAGTGCCGGTACGTGGATTTGATCCGGTTCGACGGGCCGCTGTTTTTCGCCAACGCCAGCTACCTGGAAGACAAGATCAACGAGCGGCTGATGAACAAAACGAACCTGCGGCACATCATCATCGCCGCCAACGGCATCAACGACATGGACGCCTCCGGAGAAGAAGCGCTTTCGCTGGTGGTGGACCGGGTCCGCAGCGCCGGGGTGGACATCTCCTTTTCAGGGGTGAACGAGGCGGTGATAAAGGTGATGCACCGGACGTACCTGCTTGAAAAGATTGGCGAGGATCATATTTACCCGACCATGGAACAGGCCGTTTGCGCCGTGCACGACCGCGCCCACATCCAAGGCGGCGAAGCTGCCTGCCCTTTGACCACAGTCTGCCGAATCGCCTATGGAGACGAAAATTAAGGAGAGCCCCAATGCCTGTGATCACGATTTTTAGCGGTACGTTTTGTCAAAAGGAAGCCGTGGTCGAGCAGTTGTCCGATCGAACCGGATACCGTCCGATCACCGATGAGTCGGTTGTCGCACGGGCCGCGGCGCTGTCGAACGGGGACGAAAAAAAGCTCTCTGCCGCATTCGAGCCAAAGACATCGGTGTTCAACAAATTCACCCATGAAAAAGAGCGTTCCCTGGCCTGGATTCGACTGGCGGTGGCCGAGTTGCTGTCCGAAGAAGGCCTGCTCATCGAAGGCTTCAGCGGCCAGCTGATTTCCCGGGACATTTCCCATGTGCTGAGGGTCTGCCTGATCGCCGATCTCCGGTTTCGAATCGAACGGGCGATGACCGCCGCAGGACTTTCGGAAAAGGCGGCTCGACAGCAGATTCATCGAGACGACGAGCAGTGTGCGGCCTGGGTGAACACCCTATACAGGCTGAACGACCCATGGGAGCCCGGGCTTTATGACATCGTCGCGCCCGTCGATAAAATGGAAACCGGCCGGATCGTCGATCTGGTGGAAGAAAACCTGCGCAGTGAAGTCATCCAGCCCACGGGCGCCTCGAAGCGGGCGGCGGCCGACTTCGTTCTGGCCGCCCGGGTGGGGGTGGCACTGGCCAAAGAGGGGCACAATGTGGATGTCACCACCCGCGACGGCGCCGTCACCCTGAAGATCAATCAGAACGTTCTCATGCTCGGGCGGCTTCAAGAAGAGCTCAAAGAGATCGCAGAAAAAGTGGACGGCGTCGAATCGGTGGAAGCACGGATCGGAAAAGGGTTTCACCGCGCGGACATCTACCGCAAATACGATTTTGAAATGCCGAAGCTGCTCCTGGTCGACGACGAGCGGGAATTCGTCCAAACGCTTTCCGAGCGGCTGCTCATGCGGGATGTCGGCTCGGCGGTCGCCTATGACGGAGAAAGCGCGCTTTCTTTGATCGACGAGGAAGAGCCGGAGGTGATGATCCTGGATTTGAAAATGCCCGGCATCGACGGAATCGAGGTGCTTCGCAAGGTCAAACAGACCCGCCCCGAAATCGAGGTGATCATCCTGACCGGACACGGATCCGAGGAGGACCGGCGGGTGTGCATGGAATTGGGGGCGTTTGCCTACCTGCAAAAACCGGTGGACATCGACGTCCTGTCCGACACCCTGAAAAGGGCCAATGAAAAGATGAAAAATAATAGAGCGGCCCGTTCCTGATCGATGAAAAAAACGTTTTCCCGGCAGGAGAGTCAAATACCATGGGCCTGATCGACCATATAAAACCGATTTTCTGGGAGCAGGGCGATGCAAGCAGGGGAATCTACGCCTACCGATTCAACTTTCGCCGGATCTGGAAACTCACGGTCTGGCTGACGCTGGCCGTGACCGTCATCCCCCTGGTGGTGATGACCGTGATCGACTACCGCGTAAGCCAGGCGGCCATGGAGTCGGAGATCCTGCTGCGCACAACGAGGCTGGTTTCCAACACCCGAAGGAGCGTCGCGTATTTTCTGGACGAAAGAATGACGGCCATCGATTTTGTCATCCAAAACGATCCGTACCGATCTTTGAAGAACCCGGTTCGGCTGGCCCAGATTCTGACCCATCTGAAAAGAAGCTTCGGCGGCTTTCTGGATCTGGGCGTCATCGACGACCAGGGAATCCAGATCGCCTATGCCGGACCGTATGCGCTGTCCGGCAAGCAATACAGGGAAGCCGGCTGGTTCAAGGAGGTGGATCAAAAAGGCATTTACCTGAGCGACGTTTTCCTGGGCTATCGAAACATTCCCCACATGGTGATCGCAGTAAAGCACGAGCACCCGCCCGACGGCTTTTACGTGCTGCGCGCCACGGTGGACATGAATCGGTTGAACAATCTTCTCATGGATTTGGAGGTGGGCGGCGACGGCGACGCCTTCTTGATCAACCGCAAAGGGGTTCTGCAGACCCCCAGCCGAAGACATGGCGGCGTGCTCGAACAGATCGCGCTGGAAGTCCCCCCTTACAGCGAGCACTCCCAGGTCAAGCAGGTCCTCCAGTACACCAAAGGGCCTTTGGTCATCGGATATGCCTACATCAATTCAGACACGCCCTTTATCCTGATGATCGTCAAGGAAAAGGACCGGCTCATGGGGGCCTGGAAACAGAGCCGGACGCAGATGATCGGTTTTTTGCTCGGCTCGATTTTCGTCATTTCCCTGGTCATTCTCGGGGGGAGCACGTTTCTGGTCAATCAGATCTATCTGGCGGACAAGCGCAGGGTGACGGCCTGCCACCAGATGGAATACGCCAACAAGATGGCGTCTCTGGGCCGAATGTCGGCCGGAGTCGCCCATGAAATCAACAACCCACTGGCCATCATCAACGAAAAGGCAGGGCTGATGCGGGACCTGTTGATCATGGATCAAAAATGCCGGAACGATCCGAAACTGGTGGGGCTCATCGATTCGGTGATTGCCGCAGTGGACCGGTGCTCGGATATTACCCGCAGACTGCTCAGTTTTGCCCGTCATTCCGGAGCCCCGCCCAAGGAGCTCGATTTGGCCGAGGTCGTCCGCGAGGTGCTTGGCTTCGTCGGCAAGGAGGCCGAATACCGCTGCCTCGAGGTGACGGTGGAAAAGGCCGAGGATGTTCCGATGATCCTCAGCGACCGCGGCCGGCTGCAGGAAATTTTCCTCAACCTGATCAACAATGCCTTTGCGGCCGTCAGCGACGGGGGCAAGCTGGGCGTTGCCATCGAAAAATACGATGAAAGCAACGTGATGCTCCGCTTTGCAGACGACGGGCACGGAATCCCCAAAGAGGACCTGGAAAAAATCTTCGAGCCGTTTTTTTCCACCAAAATCGGCAAGGGCGGAACCGGCCTGGGACTGTCGATCACCTACGGGCTGGTCCAGGAGCTGGGCGGAAGCCTGAAGGTCCAAAGCGAACTGGGAAAAGGAACCACGTTCACGGTCGTTCTTCCCCTCTGCCTGGAGCGGCCTTGTTCCGGGGCAAGCGACAGGGGGAGATCCAGTGAAAATCTGTCTATCGAACCGGAGGCGGCAAATGAAAATTCTACTCGTGGATGATGAGATCGAATTTGTCAGCGCACTGGCAGAGCGGATGAAGCTTCGGGGCATCGACGCGGAGTGGACCGCGACGCCGGAAGAAGCCGTCGGGCTGGCAGAAAAGAAATGCCACGACATTGCCGTCCTGGATATCAAGATGCCTCGGGTGGGCGGCCTCGACCTGAAAAAACGGCTCGAAAAGCAGTGCCCGGAGATGAAATTCATTTTTCTCACCGGCCACGGCTCCGAGGAGGCTTTCAAAAACGGAAGCACGGAGACGGGGTCTGAATTTTACCTGGTCAAACCGGTTCGATTCGAAACGCTGCTGGAAAAACTCCGCGCCATTAGGGCGAAGTCAACAGGAGGGAGAAAAAATGGATGAGGATATCGAAAGCACAGGCCTGGTTTTTTTCGGAAAGGTGACCGCTTCGATTTCCCATGAGCTGAAAAATCGCATGGCCATCATCAACGAACAGGCCGGCCTCCTGGAAGATCTGGTGCTCATGGCAGAGCGAGGGGTGGAAATCGATCTTGCGCGGCTCAACCGGCTGTCCGGCGCCGTAAAAACGCAGGTGGCCATGGGCGACCGCATTCTCCGGAATATGAACCGGTTCGCCCACAGTGTGGACAGCCCCCGCCGTTCGGTGGACATCCGGTCCCTGCTGGACCTGACCACCGCCCTTGCCGCTCGGCTCGCCACCTTAAAAGGCGTGAATCTTGAACTCTATCCCGGCCCGGAAGCGGTGGAAGTAAACACCTCGCCGTTTTTGCTGATGAACCTGATCTGGCTTTTGATCGAAGCCGCCTTGCGGGAATCAGAGCCCGGGAGCGAGCTGGTGCTATCCTTCGAAAAGGACAAGGAGGCGGCGTTCATCGGCATCGGCAATGGATTGGAAGGAAAAACTGCCGGCGTTTTCAGCGCCGGCAAAGAGGCCGATTCTCTGGCATCGGCCCTTGGGGCCGAGCTTGTCTCAGGCGATCAAAACCGGGGCATGAGGATTCGGCTCTCGATAGCTTGATCCTACAGAGCCAATGGCTCGAAGGCGATGAAGTGAAAATTCTGACAAGGAGGAATGATCATGGCTGAGCATGTACTGCTGGTCGATGACGAAGAGGATTTCCTGGATATCATGAAGGAACGGCTTTCGGCCCGGGGAATGGAGGTCTCCACTGAAACCTCCGCCGAAAGGGCATTGAAGCGGATCGAGTCGGAGCTGTTCGACGCATTGATCCTGGATCTGAAGATGCCCGGAATCGACGGAATGGAAGCCCTGAAAAGAGCGAAAAAGCTTCGCCCCGAACTGCAGGTGATTTTGCTTACCGGGCATGCGAGCGTAGAAAAAGGCGTTGAGGCGATCAAGCTCGGCGCGATGGATTTCGTCGAAAAGCCGGCCGATCTGGAGGCGTTGAGCGAAAAGATCAAGCGGGCCCGGCAGAACAAGATGCTGATCGTCGAGAAAATGAACCAGGAAAAAATCGTGGAAATGCTGCGCCGGTTCGGCGTATAGGGCTGCTTTCTTCGACGGCCGGGACAGGCGATTCCTCCGCCGGCAGTCGTTCACGAGCCAGGCGGTGCGATCCCCGCACGCAGCCGTCGAAAAAGCGCAGCCGCCGCATGATTTTAATGGGAGAAAACAAACCAATGGAAGATATTCGCGTCAAACAGATCATGGTACCCCTGTCGGAGTATGCCACCGTATCGGACAAGGCCAATTTGGTGGAAGCCATCCGGGCCATGGAAAACAAGAACATGCGGTTCGGCGACGGGCCCTACCGGCACCGGGCGGTCCTTGTCATGGACAGCAAAAAGCGGGTGGTCGGCAAGCTGGGTCAGGTGGACATCATGAGGGCCCTGGAACCGAACTACAACAAGATCGGCACCGATGTCAGCCTGAGCCGCTTCGGGTTCAGTGCAGCCTTCATGAACGCGATCCGGGACCAGTTCGACCTCTGGCAGCGGCCCCTGGAAGAGCTTTGCCGGGCCCTGGAGCAGATCCGGGTGACCGAAGTCATGTACACCCCCGCCGACCACCAGCGCGTTTCGGAAAACGACGCCCTCCAGGCGGCCATGCATCAGTTCGTCATGGGCCGGCACCGGTCCCTGCTGGTGACCGCCGCCCGGGGAAAAAAGATCGTGGGCATTCTTCGCTCCACCGACGTATTCAACTGCCTCTGCGACGAGACAAGGATCTGCAAGGCTTGAGAAGGCCACGCACGCCGGCCCTATCGCCGGGGCGGCGTTGGCCGTGTCGATGACTATGGGGGCTTAGGGGCATCAAACAAAGGAGAAGTGCCATGGGTGCTAAGGTATTGGTGGTCGACGATGAAAGAGAGTTTTCCGTTCTGCTGTCCGAACGGCTGAGGCGTCGAGACTATGAAACGCAGTTCTGTTTCGGCGGAAAAGAAGCCCTGGAGATTCTCGCCCACCAACCCTGCGATGTGATCGTTCTCGACCTGGTCATGCCCGAAATGGATGGAATTACGACCCTGAAAGAAATCAAGCTGCGGTATCCGCTCACTGAAGTGATTCTGCTCTCGGGGAGGGCCACTCTGGAGACAGCCATTCAGGGAATGTGGATGGGAGCCTTCGAGTACCTGACCAAGCCCTGCGAAATCGAACACATGACTTCCAAGATCAATGAAGCGTACCTGCGCAAATTTGCCCAGGAGGAAAGAATCCGAAAGGCCAAAAGGGAGCTGGAGCTGTCACGCGGTTAGACGGCCGAAGGCGACCCCTGATTCGACTCCAAGGAGATCTTACAAAAGAAGGGGAGATTTGCAGTCATGAAAAAGGGCTGGCTCGGTACCATACTGGTCTCGACGGTGTTGACCGCGGCGCTGATCGGCGGCGGGGCAATCGCCGTTGCCGCCGCCAGTAATGCTGCCACCCAGGGGGCTTTTTCAACCTCGCTGGCCTTTGTCCTGTTAGAGGTCGACTCCGATTCCGATCCGGAAACGACGCCCCTGGCGCCGATGCCGTCGGCAAACATCCTGCGGCCGCGCTTTGCCGGGATTTTCAAGCCCCTCCAGATCCACCGCCATGCAGCGGCCCCACGATACACTTTCATTCAGCCGCGTTCCCCTCCCGGAATTTTCCCTCGGCATTTCTAACCCAACCGCTGGCAGAATATTCTGACGCGTCAGCGTTTCGGAAAAATGAAAGAAATCGGAATTGCTCCCCAGGGGAGTTAGCCGACCGGGCGACGGGAGAATTCCCGGGCGCTTTGGAAAATACGTTCCCCGTTCGAGAGTCCGGGGAATTTCGGAGCCAAACATGTATTCAACCCTGCTTCACGTGTATCGAAATATTCCGATGGGAAGAGAAACCCTCATGCAGTCCATCTATTTTTGCAAACTGCTCGATCTCGGCCTGACCGTCTACATCCCGGAATCGAAGCAGTTTCTGATGTACTTCGACCACGATGCGGTTCAGGTCGACCTGGACTCGTCTTATCTGGCGTCTCCCAAGACGGCTTCCGCCCGGGTCCGGGAACTGGCCGAAAAAGAGGGCATCCAGATCCGCTTCTACAAACCGAAAGAGTACACGGCAAGCCGTTTTCCGGACATCCGCCCGGAATTCGACTTCATGACCTGTCCCCGGAGCATCAGCGATCTTTCCTCCAAGATCGGGCTGGGCTTCATCGGCCAGAAAGTCCGCCGTATTATCAACAGTGCGAGATTTCCGGTGCTGATGCCCAGCGCGGTCTTCAAAGAATGGAAGAGCCTGGTGGTCATGTTCGGCGGCTCGGACAATGCCCTGAGGGCCCTTCGTTACGGCCTCTGGGTCAAGAAAAAAAGCAGCCTGCCTTTAATGGTGTTGACCCACCTGGAGAAAAACGAGAACGACTACCGCCAACGCATTCGGGAGGCCGGTTTGGAAAAACAGCTGGAGGCCGCCGATGTGGATTGGAAAATGCTCGGCCATGGGACCTTCGAAGAGAATCTGTATGCCATTCCCCATGATGCCCTCGTGCTCATGGGCGCCTATGGCCGCGGCAAAATTCGGAAGGCGATTTTCGGAAGCAAGCTTGAAAAAGCACAGTCGGTCCTGTGCAACAACCTGCTGATCACCGGGCCTTCCGCGGCCGTGACATCAGCATAATCTGGCCCTCAAATGATGAGAGGAGAAACACATGGACAAGGTTAGAAAGATCAATTTCCTTCTGTGGCTGGCGGTTCTTTTTATGGCGCTGACCTTCTCAAGCTGCGGGCAAAAAATGGACATTCAACAGCAGATGACCGGCAAATGGGAAGGCCGGTTGAACCATGAAGCCGTTGACCTGAAGATTGACGGAAACTCCAAAACCGTTTCATTCGACGGCAAAATCTATCCCGCCGCTGTCGACAGCGTCGATGAAGAAAAGGGCGAGATCCACTTAAAAGTGCAAAACGGCGCCGCAGCGCCCGAAGAATGGGTTCTGACCCAGATGTGGGAAGACAGCGACCGGTTCAATATTGTATTGGAAAGGGGAGAACACAAAACCGTCCTGATTCCAAGGAAAGGGTAGATCACGCCGAACCCTGCCGCCGGGCCGGCCCGGCGGCAGGGACAGCCGGTGTTTTCCGAATAAAATCGTGAAACGATTTTATATGACGCGACGTTGTCGCTCTGAGGATTTTACGCTAAATTTGATTTTCTCCTGCTGCAAGCAGCCGGAGAAAATCAAATTCCAAAGGAGGGGTGATGAGTGCCCGTATGGCCGTAAACATGCTATTCGTCTGTTTTCTGGCCCTTTCGGCGGCGTCGGGGGCGGCAGCAGAGACCGACGACGATACCGTGACGGTGACGGCAGACTGCGTCTATACCCCTCCGCAGAAAGAACCTGCGGAAACGGTCCGGGCCCTGGCGCTGTTCGGTGCCCGGTATAAGGCGGCGGGGCTGGGCGCCAAGTTTCTCTCCCACAAAGGGCTTCTGGTGCACTTCGGCGATCGCCAAAGGGAAATCCTCTGCCTGGCCGCCGACCAGATCGAAGCCGTGATCCTCGAAGAACGCTTGGACTCCGCGACCGGTCTGTTTGCCGTCCGGATCCGATCGACGATCGATGCCACCGATTTCATTCGGGCCGAAATCGCAGATCAGGCCCTGGAAAAAGAAGAAAATGGCCTTTCCTTCCGGGAGGAGATGGAACAGCCGGTGTCCGGGGAGCTTCGCCCCGGAAAAGAGATCTCCAGGGCGTACCGGTACCTTCGAAAAAAGCAGTGGCGAATCGCGGTGATCTACCTGGACCATCTGCAGGGGAAATACCCCTATTGGGGAGAGGTCTACCTCGCCAAGGCCCTGGGTTTTTACGGCCTGAATCAAACCGTCATGATGACCGATGCCCTGAACACCGCCTGCCGGCTGAACAACCAGGAGGCCTGCCAGGATCTGGAAGGCCTGTCTCCTGTCCCGGGTCCATTTGCAAAGTAAGGAGACGGCCACCCAGCGTTCATCGCCGTTGTTGACATCCTGCAGCAGCTGTTTATCCTGATTCTAACTTGAAGGCAGCGTTTCGCCAAGGACATGTCCTATGGAAATAGAATCGGTTCCCACCCGCGGTCGCACGTTGGATCATGCCGCAGCCGTCTACGACCTGCTGGAGCCGCTTTTTCTGCTCGGCAAGCAGGCCGAGTATGATCAGCACATTCTCCGCCTGCTAAACCCCGGACCGGCCGACCGGGTGCTCGACATCGGCTGCGGCACCGGCGTGCTCTGCCGCCAGATTGCCGATCTTCTGGACCCTCAGGCCGGCGGCGAGGCTGTGGGCATCGACGCTGCCGGCAAAATGATCCGCGTCGCGCGCAAAAAACGGGCCGGGCCGGCGTGCCGGTTCGAAGCCATGGCGGCCGAAGAACTCTCCTTCGAGGACCGGTCCTTTGACGCAGTCGTCTCCAGCCTCTTTTTTCACCATGTTCCCCTTGATCTGAAGGCTCGCGCGCTTTACGAGGCCCATCGCGTTCTCAAACCCGGCGGCCGGCTGATCATCGCCGACATGCACACCCCCACCACCTGGATGGGGGCCCTGGTGTCGCACGTGTCCCGCTGGTTTTTCCTCCAGCCGCAGATCGGCGAGAACATCCGCGGCGTCCTGCCCGGCCTGATCACCGCCGCCGAATTCTCAAAGCCTCGGATTGTCGCCCGCTACTTCGGCTACATCGCCGTATTTACAAGTGAAAAGCCATGAAAACCCAGACTGCGCAATTCATTGAAACCCCGGCCTTCTGCGGCGGCCCAGAGGAAATCGAGAGAAGGCTCGATCCCCTCTGCCGCCTTGAAACGGAACTGGCCGAAGGCCTGGCCCTTTACTGGGAAACCGCGGAGAAGATACTCGACGGCACTGGAATCCATTTGACGCGGCCAGACCACCGGACGTTTTCCTTGGACCGAAATTTTTTCTCCGCTCTTTTCCTGTATTCCTACCATCGCTGCCGGCTTGCCGAAGGCCGCCGAATTCTGTATGCGGCCGTCAATCAGTGCCTGCGCGGGATGGTCACCGGATGCGACAACCTGTTGGACGATGAATACAAGGAGACGCTGGAAACGGATCTACCCGAACGGGGCACCCGCTTTCGCTCCGTTTTAGACATCATGGTGTCCGAACGGGTGCTGTTTGAAATCATGCTCGATCGTGTGGAACACCGAGACATCCCGCCGGAACTGCTTCGGAAGGCCGTCCGGGCATCCCTGCAGGCGTTGACCCGCAGCGGTTCCCAGGAGGCCTCCGAGGAAGCCGGCGTCTCCGGCCGGCGGTTGTCCCCGGATGCAGTCCTTTCCACCGTTCACCATTACAAGACCGGGTTGCTGTTTTTGTGCCCCTGGGCCCTGCCGGCCGTAATCGAAAGACCGCTTCCGAGCGGCATCGCTCATGTGAAAAACGCCCTGTATAAGATCGGCATCGCCTGCCAGATGTTGGACGACATGGTCGACCTGGCGCGGGATGTCCGCCAGCGGCGCCACAATTACGTGGCTTCGGTGGTCGCATGGGGAAACGACGAATCTCTCAAGCGCCTGATGTCGGAGATGGCCTCCGCCGATGCTCCGCAGCTCTATCTGGACGCCTTTTACAGCCCCCTGCGCGAGGTCTACCAATTGGCCATGACGAATCTGGACGAGGCATTGAGAGACCTGTTTTCCGAAGATCACCACGGACTCGTCGCCCCCTCGGCGGCCTTTCTTGCCGCCCGCATCGGTGCAGATCGAATTTTGCCCCCCCTCGGTCGAGGCAGCACTTGAAACCGGCCTTTTTGATTCAAATGGCGCTTTTGTATGTATGGCGCTCCTGGCGCTCCACAGCGGTCATCGGGGTGATGGTGGTCTCGGCCGTGGCCGCGCTGGTGTTTCTGGGCTCTTTGGCAATGGGCACCAACGATGCAATGATCCGAAATTCGACCGGCTTGTTTTCCGGGCATATCGCCGCTGAAGAACTTCCGGAGACCTTTCCCCCCGGCCGCCTGCAGGTCGACGGCGTGAAACAGGTGCTGCTTCGCCGCCTTCTGCCGGTCCGGCTTCGGCACGGGGACCGCGCCGAGACGCTGGTGCTGTTTGCGGTCTCCCCCTCCGAAGAAAAAGAAGCCACCGCGCTTTGGAAAAAAACCGTGGCCGGCCGCTATCTGCGCACGAATGACGCCGCCGTGTACCTGAGCGAGCCTACGGCCAAGTCCCTGCAGGCCGGTGTCGGCGACCCGGTCGGCGTCTATCTTTCACCCGGTGAGCCGGTGGCGGAACTGACGGTGTGCGGTCTCTACCGCACCGGGCTGTCCAACCTGGATTACGGGATCGGTTTCGTGCCGCAAACCACCCTGCCGCTTTCCGGCGCTGCCCTTTCAGCGGCCGTCTTTCTCCAAGACGGCGTCGATCCGGAAAGGGTGCTGGAAACCTACAGCCGCCTGCCCGACCCGCCCCGATTCCGCACCTGGCAGGAGTTCATGCCCGACCTGCACCAGTTGATCGAACTCAACTTCGTATCGATGGGAATCGTGATGGTGCTGGTGTTCGGAGTGGTTTCCCTCGGGATCTCGTGCGCCTTTGTCATCTTCATCTTGAAAAACGTCCGTGAACACGGAATCATGAAAGCCATGGGCGTTTTCCCGGCCGAATCGGCTCTTTTGATCCTTACCGAGGTGTTTGTGCTGACCCTGGCGGCCTCCGCGGTCGGCACCGGCGCCGGCGCGCTGGCCGCTGCCGGATTTTCCCGGACAGGAATCGACCTGACGTCCCTGACATCCCATAATCAATACTTTGCCGTATCCGGGGTCATCTATCCGCGACTGACCTTTTTTTCCCTGTGGCTGCCGCCGCTGCTGGCCATCGTGTCCGGGGCGCTGGCCGCGGTCTGGCCGTCGATTTTCGTGATCCGCCAAAGGGCGGCTGACATCCTGCGGAGCCTCTGATCGTGATCGAAGTCGTCGACCTGCATAAACGGTATCAATCAGGCCGGAGAATGGTCACTGCACTGGAAGGCCTCTCCTTTTCGGTACAAACAGGAGAAAGCTACATCATTGCCGGAAAATCCGGATCCGGCAAAACCACCCTGCTCAACTGCGTCGGAGGGCTGGAAAAACCGGACCAGGGGCTGATCCGGTGCGACGGAACCGACATCCACCGCCTGTCTCGAAGAGCGCTGGCCCGCTTTCAGCGGGAGCGGGTCGGCTTCGTCTTTCAAAGCGGCAACCTGCTCTCTTATCTGACCGTCCGCGAAAACCTCGCCTTTCCCCTGGCACTGAACGGGGTCAACGGTCTGCAGAGGAAAAAACGGATCCAAGAGCTGCTGGAGAGCGTCGAACTGCCAGGGCTCGGTTCGGCCCTCCCCAGCGAGCTTTCGGGCGGAGAAACCCAGCGGGTGGCCTTCGCCCGGGCCATCGCCCACAACCCGGCCATCCTGCTGGCCGACGAGCCGACCGCCAGCCTCGACTCGGCCACCGGTCGGCGCCTGATCGGGTTGATGGTTTCGCTGAGCCGGCAGCAGCAGTGCACCCTGGTCGCTGCCAGCCATGACCCGGAGGTGATCCGGATGGCGGACCACCGATTTCAATTGAAAGATGGACGAAAGGAAATCCGACCGTGAAGAAAAAACCGATTCTCGCGACCATGGGATTGTGCCTGCTGCTGGTATCCGGGTGCGCCTACCGCTACTATCTGGGAGTGCACGGGCCTTCCATTCAGCGGTATCCGGATATTCATGCGGGCGTCGCCGCAGACGAAGAGTGCCTCTCGTGTCATCACCCGGACCGCGACCCGGCAGGTCCGCCCACCAGCCATCCCCAGTTCACGGGCTGTTTGAAATGCCATAACGACCCTTGAGTTTATTTGGTCGTGACCGACCGGCACGCAATGGTCTCCGAGGCTGAGCGACGGTCCCCGTTCTGGATGCCGGACTTCGATTCACGCCCGGTTTTTTCGTTCAGCCGTTGATAAAAATCAAATACCGCTGATTTTTCCTCCTCGCTCATCCCCTCCGGGTCTTCAAAATCGAGCTTGCCCAGGCGTCCGTTGTACCGATCCGCCCGGGTGGTTTGCCGGCCTTCGCGTATTGTTATGCCGTACTTTTCCGGTCGCCTTCCCATATCCGAAGTGGCCGACAGCGTGAACTCATAGGCCTTGAACCATCCGAAGACATCGGTGCATTCCTGGCAAAATTCCAGGGTTTCAAGCGCCTCTTCATATTGTTCGCCGGGAACGCCCACCATGACGTTCAGATGGTTGCCTTTGAATGATGCTTTTCTCATGTTATCGACAAAGGCACGAAGGGTGCCTGTGTCATATCCCTTGTTCAGTACTGCCAAAACCCGATCGTTTGCCGATTCCATCCCCACGGTGAAGTTGAATCCGCTTTCCTGCAATGTCTTGAAAATCTCGGGTGAAAATCCCCTGTCAACCCTGATAAAGGAGTGCCAAAATATATTCAGCCGGTTTTCGATAATGGCAGCGGCCAGTTTCACAGCGTGAGCGGGGGGGATGGCCTCGGTCAGCATTTGAAAACGGTAAAATCCCATTGCCGTGTAATAGCGAAAATCCTCGATGATGTCGTCAACCGCCCGGGGCCGGTACGTTTTGTCCCGGTGGAGATTGATATAGTCGCAAAAGGTGCATTTTTTCCAATAGCAGCCTGCGGAATGCCGAATCGGAATCCTGGCGCTTCTGGGTATGTTGCGAATATTGGCGTATTCGAACCGATTGTGATCGTGACCAGGGAACGCAGGGGGTTTTCCGGCTTTTCGGCCGCCGGTTTTCCTCCCCGGCTTTTTTTCAAAGGCAAGAAGGCCGTTGATATGGCCAAGGGATTCACCGGATCGGACCGCCTCGACCAGTTCCAGCAGTGTATGCTCTCCTTCATACTTCGCAAAAGAATCCACCGGCAGTATCTCGTGCATGGTTTTCAAGGTGTCGCCGGAAAGAAGCGTGATCACCGGGCCCCCGAAACAGATGTGGACCTTTTCCATCGAGCGCTTAATCCGTTGGGCCAGCGCAACAGCCGGGGCAAGCTGGTGGGAAAACGGTATGGAAAACCCGACCACCGAGGTTTCGGTTTCCACAATGTCTCGGCGAATGTCCCCTTCGAGGAGATTGACGATCGTGTGGGCCGCCGGGCTGACGGCCATGCGCAGAATCCCTTCCGGCGACAGCAGGTGCGTCTTGTAAAACAGGCCGAAAACCTTCTTGTACAGATCGAGGAAAAAGCGCGTATAGCGCTGACCGTGAATTTCAAGCGCCATCAAATCATAACCGGATTCAACGCTCAGAAAGGTTTTCTTTGCATGGTTCAACTGAACCGCCTGCTTGAAAAGGCGCTGGTATTCATCTTCCTCCTCTTTTGACAGCCGGGCTCTGTTTTCCAGCCGGGCGAGTTCCTGCCCGATCGATTTTGCTTCCCGGTCCAAAAGGGGGGATTTGGCAAGGCGATAGAACGCGGCAAGATTCAAATCGAGGGGGTAGGTATAAAATCCCCGGCTGTTGAGAAAGCTGCACAGAAAATGTGGTGCGGCATAGACCCGATCGATCCGGTCCATGGGCGGCGGAAAGACAACGACGGCATCAGGATGTTTCATATCGGAACTTCGTTTCACGGGTCAGGCCTCCATCCATTGAGCGGTGTTTTTGCCTCTTTACCATCGATCTAATCAAACTACCCCGCTGGCCCTGCGGCGCGCCGGCAGAAAATTCTGAAAAGACCCCTAATCCATATTTTGTCCGACGCCAAATGTAAATTGGGGCAATAGAGTATATTTCTCCGGTGATGGGCGTATTTTCGCCTTTTGAAATCGGCGGTTTCACCAGGGGAAGGCCGGTTCGCCCCCCGGCAGGGGAAACGAAACCCGCTGGTTCGTCGAAAATCAATCCGAAAAAATCCATGATGAGGTAAACCTTTTCCGCGCCGGTTCGTCTAAAGGGGGTAAAATCGGCAAAAAAGGAGGCTCTCATGAATATCAAGACGGCAGCGGTTTTTCTGGTCACTTCCCTGTTTGCGATCTTTATCGGATTTTCAACAGTGTGGGCTGGCGATCGCAGCTTCCGCGGGGACCGTTATGTGAATTCAAAGGCGGGCAAATTCCAGGGCCGGATGGTGGAGCGAAACCAGCATCGGCAGGCCGGACGCATCCATCACGGCGTGCGCTCGGGACAGATTACGCGCCCGGAGGCGCACCGGCTCAAAACACAGCAGCGGCGGATCGACCGGACCTATCGCCGGTTTTCGGCAAACGGAAACCTCGACCGCTACGAGCGCAGTCGACTGGGCCGGATGCAGCATCGGGCGAGCCGGCACATTTACCGGGCCAAGCACAACTACGCCTGGCAGCATCGCCATTTTCCTCCGCGTCATTTCGGCCGCTATCAACATTCGCATCCGGAATGGCGCCGGTTCTCGGCAGGAGTGTGGGATTCCGGATGGCGGTTTGCATTTTCAATCGGCGGCAGATAGACTAACGGCATCTCAATACAGGAGCCATGAAACGGAAAACATGCTCAGAGACAGGGGCGGGATCCGATGCGGTCCTGCCCCCGCCTCCTTTCCTGATCTGCCATGTTGAACAGAAACCGTCATCCGGAGGCCGAAGATGCCGCCGAGCCGTTCGAGGCGCAGCCGCAGAAGAACGACCTGCCGGACGCGGACCTGGCTGCGGAAGCCGGCCGGGGAAGTCGTTGGGCCGCCGAGCAGCTGATTCGGCGATATCAGGACCGCGCCTACGCGGTGGCATTCCGGATGAGCAGCGGCGACGAAGACCAGGCCAGAGACGCCACCCAGGATGCCTTCGTCAAGGCCCTGGGCCGAATCGACCGGTTTCGCGGGCAGTCCAGCTTCTACACCTGGTTTTATCGGATTTTGGTCAACACCTGTCTCGACGCCCGAAACCACAAAAGGCGCTGGTCCCGGCTGTTTTCCATCAAAAACCGCCTGCTGGGCAAAGACGGGACAGCGGCCTCCATGCCTGAGGCGATACCGGATCCTGCAGGATCGGCCGATCCCATGGAGTCGCTTAGAGCCCGCGAGCTGCAGCGGGATCTGCACCGGGTTTTGGAACGCCTGCCCGACCGGCAGCGAACCGCGTTCGAACTGAAAATTTTCGAGGAAATGACACTTTCGGAAATCGCCCGGGTGATGAAGCTCGAGACAGGGACGGTGAAAAGCCACCTGTTTCGGGCAACGAGGGCCGTTCGAACGGCCCTGGCCGACTGGGCCGAAGGATGAAGGAGGGTGGACTGATGAACGGTTGCCCGGATCGGGAAAAAAATATTTGGCTGTATGGACTCGGGGAGCTGCCCGAAGATCGCCGGCAGGCCCTTGCCGAACATCTGACCCATTGCCCGTCCTGCCGTGCCGAGCTTCGCCGGTTCAAAACGGTGATGGAAAAGGTAAAAACCGCCGGCCGGACGCCGCCCCTGCCCCGGCAGAGCGCCGATGCCATGACGCGCCGTATTCTTGACCGATTCGACGCAAAGCCGCGGCTCCGGGGCCGCAGATGGTTGACATGGCCGAAGCTCGTTCCTAGTCTAGCAGCTGCCTGCGCACTGCTTCTTTCAGTGGGCATATTCAGCTACCGCGCCCTGGATGAGGAGAAAAGGGCCCCCCTTATGAGCGGCCTTCAAAAAGAGCAGATGCTTTCACCAGAGGAGCTGCAGACGCTCCAGGATCAGGACATGGAACTTTTGATGGAATTTCAAACCGTCGAGAAGCTGGTTCAGGTGCTGGACGCCTCCTCTTCGGAAGGCCAGCGGATGGACAACAACGACAACGCTTTGAGAAAAAGAATCCATGCCGTCGAAGCATAACGGGTATATACGGATCGCCCGTTTCCTGCTGGCAGCAGCTCTGGCGATCGGCGCCGCCGGATCGACGGCAGGGGTTTCGTGGGCCCGGGAACCGGCCCAGGCGCCGATCCGGTCGTCCTATCTGCCGAAAGCCGGCATCCCCCTTTTAGCAGACCCCTTTGGGTGGGGGCCTGCTCGGGGACGGGAAGCGGACCATCCAGGGCGGCCGGCCGGGATGCTCACCGCACGAAATGGCAAGTCCCGGGATCGGACTCACCGGCGATGGCAGGAAACGCCCCCTGAAGACCGGAGGCGGCTCGAACAGCGAATGGAGCGGTGGAACCGAATGCCTCCCCAGGAAAGGGAACAATATCGGCATCGATACGAACAGTATCGGCGCCTGTCCCCGGAAGAACGGCAGCGCCTTCAGCGCGACCTGGACCGGTGGGACCAGCTCAGCCCCCGGCAGAGGGAATCCATTCGGAAAAAATTCAATAATTGACACCTGGCCGCCGGTGCTTGCGGCGGCCGCAGTCTGACTTGACGGCAAAGAACGCAGGGCCGTCATTTCACAGGCAAAGGAGCGATTCATGAAAAAATCGGTTTTGAAAACGCTGTGCATCATCTGCCTTGTGTCGTTTTCGGCCGCCGCCGTGCTCAGCTGCGCCGGACCCCAAACCCAGCGCGGCCAAATGCGGACCGGAGGGGCCGTGCTCGGTGCCGCCGGCGGCGCCATCGCCGGCGCGCTGCTGGGCGACTTCAAAGGAGCGCTCTGGGGCGCCGGCATCGGCGCGGTCGTCGGCGGCATCGCCGGCGACCAGGTGGGCAGGTACATGGAACAGCAGGAGCAGGAATTTCAGCGGGCCTTGGCCTACGAGCGGGATGCCTCGATCCGCCGGGAGGGTGAAATCCTGGTGGCCACGTACAAAAACGACATGCTGTTTGCCTTCGATTCGGCGGAAATCAAGCCCGGCGCCTACCCCAGCCTCGACAAGACCGCCGGCATCCTGAACCGCTATGAAAACACCATCATCCAGATCGAAGGACACACCGACAGCGTGGGCTCCGAGCAGTACAACATGGAACTTTCCACGAGAAGGGCCGACGCCGTGGCCGAATACCTCGTTTCCCAGGGGGTGAACCCTGCCAGGATTCGAACCGCCGGGTTCGGCGAAAGCGAGCCGATCGCCGACAACGACTCCCCGTGGGGCCGGTCGCAGAATAGACGCGTCGAGATGGTGCTCGAGCCGATCGTGGCGCAGGGATGATGGCTTCACCGCCGAGGCGCTGAGGTTTCAGAGGATGCGCAGATAAAGATATATCAGGTGTTCTCTGCGCCCTCCGCGTCTCCGCGGTGAACATTCGTTGTCCTATACATAATACGTCACCGAAATTATGCCATCGAGCACCAAGCGGCTTGATGCCCGCAGCAGTATGTTTTCCACTCGGGGCGGGACGGGCATGACGGCATTTTCCGACAAGGCAGGCCGGCCCATGCAAAAAACAAAAACCAAAAACCCAATCGAATATCTTTTTCCTCCAATCCTGCTGGTGGCCATTCTGCTCGGCTGCAGTGCTTTCGACCATCAATTCCGAATTCGGTTCGAGCGCATCGACGGCCTGGTGAAAAACGATCCGGTGTTCTTCGACGATACCCCCATCGGCAGGGTCGATGACATCGAATACACCGATGCGGGGCATTTTCTGGTCGAGGTATCGATCGAAGATCAATTCTCCTCCTGGCCGAAGACATCGAGCACGTTTTATATCGGTTCAAACCCGAATGCCGAGAGCCGGAAGGCGGTTCGGATCACTCCAGGGGCAGACAGCGGAGAAA
>CBFCZJ010000004.1:0-32101 GCA_965602445.1 uncultured Desulfobacterales bacterium
GCGGCAGCGATTTTACAGCGATTTTATCTGGAGGCCGATATGCAGCCGTCTGACCGACTCGAAACGATCCTGAAGATCTTTCAGGAGATCAACGCCGTTCCCCGCTGTTCGAAAAAGGAATTACGAATCGCCGGATACCTGAAGAAGCGGGCCGAAGACGCGGGTTTTTCCGTCCGGCAAGACGCGGTCGGCAACCTGTCGATCCGGGTCCCGGCCTCTGCCGGGTGTGAAGGCGCCCAAGCGGTGGTCCTGCAGGGTCATATGGACATGGTCTGCGAAAAGCGGAGCGATTCGACCCACGATTTTTCCAAGGACCCGATTCGGATGCATCGGGACGGCGACTGGCTCAAAGCCGACGGCACCACCCTCGGCGCCGACAACGGAATCGCCCTGGCCTTGGCCCTGGCGCTGGCCGAGGACGAATCGCTCACCCGCCCGCCGCTGGAGCTGCTGTTCACCGTGGACGAAGAAACCGGTCTGACCGGCGCAAACGGCATGGAAAAGGATCTCATCCAGGGTCGGATCCTGCTCAATATCGATTCCGAAGACGAAGGGATCTTCACTGTCGGATGCGCCGGCGGGGTGGAGAGCCGGATCCAGAAGTCCATTGATTTCGCCCCGATCGAGCCGGACGCCGTCCTGTTTCACCTCGAAGCCGGCGGGATGAGAGGGGGGCACTCCGGGGTCGACATCCACAAGCAGCGCGCCAATGCCATTCACATTCTGGCGCGGGCCATGGACCGGATCGGGCGCGTTGCCGGGATCCGGCTCGTTGCCATCGAGGGGGGAAAATCGCACAATGCCATCCCCCGGCATGCCTGGGCGAGATTCTCCTGCGCCGGCAACGACTGCGAAAAAGTTCAGGAGAGGCTGCTTTCCGTGGAACGCGCGGTCCGGATGGAGCATGCCGACTCCGACCCTTCCCTGCGCCTGAACCTGCAAGGGCAGGAAAGGAAAGCGGCCCGGGAGCCGGCGCTTGCTCCGGAGGCGTCACTGGACGTGGTTCGCCTGCTTCTGGCCCTGCCCGACGGGGTCCAGGCGATGTCCCAGCAGATGGAGGGGCTGGTGGAAACCTCCTGCAATCTGGCCAAAGTGTCCATGGAAAAGGAAGGGCTGGAGATCGTCACCAGCCAGCGAAGCTCGGTGATGTCCCGGCTGGAGGACGTCACCCGGCGGATCGAGGCGGTGGCGGCCCTAACCGGTGCCGAGAGCAACCGACTGAATGCCTATCCAACATGGGAGCCGAACCTCGATTCTCCCCTGCTGGCCCGCTGCATCCGGGTGTATCGGGATCTTTTCGGGGCCGAACCTGCGGTGGAGGCCGTCCATGCCGGCCTGGAATGCGCGGTGATCGGCGCCAAGTACCCGGAGATGGACATGATCTCCTTTGGCCCGACCATCCGGGATCCCCATTCTCCGGATGAGGCGCTGCACCTGCCCTCGGTGGAGAAAGTATGGGAATTTCTTAAAACCCTGATGAAGTCGTTTGCGGAAGGAGGCGGCAGATAGGGTTCAACCGCATAGCGCATGGGGCATGGCGCATAGGGAAAAACAAGCGGCTGCGTTGTTTCCGTTCCTTCCCCGGCCCTGGAGGGCGCCATCGTTTTAGACGGTCACATCATTCCGCGCTCCAGACGGGCGCGGTATTCCCCGGCGGTCATGAGGTTGCCGGCGGCCCTTTCCACCACCTCCGATAATGCCGGGTGAATGTGCATCCCGTCGGCGATGGGAAGGATCGTGGGGCTGTCCGAGTACATCAACGTGACGATTTCCTGGATCAGCAGCGATGCCTGGGGCCCGATGATATGCGCACCCAGGATCTTTCCCCTTCCTGCCTCCACCACCAGTTTGACGAATTCGTCTTCGAGCATCATGGCATCGCCCTTTGCCGTGTCCCGGAATCGGTGAAAACCGATCAGGATGTCGTCTTCTCCGTCCAGGGCCACAGCCTCGCTCTGGCCCATGCCCACCGAAGCAATTTCAGGGACGGTGAACACCGCATGGGGAATCGCGCGATAGTCGACCCGGAGATTTTCCCCCAGGAAGGCATTGGCATAGACGATCTGGGATTCGAAATTGGCCGCGTGCTTGAACATGTACCGTCCGGTGGCGTCTCCAAAGGCCCAGATATTTTTCTGGCTGGTTTCGAGGCGGTCGTCCACCCGGATCCAGCCGTTATCGTCGACCTCGATGCCCCCCTTTTCCGGTGACAGAATGTCGGTGTTGGGAGCCCGACCGGTCGCCACGAGGATTTCCCCGGCCTCGAACCGGCGCGTCTTGCCGCCGTCTACCGAACGGGCCAAAAGCTGTTTTCCCCCCTTGCCGCCGGCGCCGACTTCGATGACCTCCCAGCCGGTCTGGATGTCCATCCACCGGGACATTTGCCGGAGCGCCAGGTCGGAGACCTCCGGCTCTTCTCCGGGGAGAAACTGCGGGTTGCGGCCGATGATGGTGACGTCCGTTCCCATGGCCGAGAAAAAGTGTCCCAGCTCTGCGGCGATGTAGCCTCCGCCCAGGATGGCCAGGCTTTCCGGACGGTTTTCGATGGTGAGAATGGAGTCGCTGGTGTGGAAGCCGACCGATGCCAGATTCCGGATGGGCGGGATCTTCGGCCGGGAGCCGATGCAGAGAAGAATCCTGGGCGCGGTGAGCGCCTCGGCGCCCGCCTTCAGCCGGTAGGGGCCGGCAAAGGCGGCGGGATGCGGAAAGTAGTCGATCTGTTCGGCCTTTTCCAGGGCCTTTCGGATGGCGTCGATTTCCGGATCGACAGCCCGGTGCATTCGGGCCATGATTTCTTTGAAGTCGACACGGCGGACGCCCGCCTCGATGCCCAGGCGTCCGGCCCCCTCGATGGTTCGCAGCACTTCGGCGGCATATACGAGAATCTTGGTGGGAATGCAGCCCTTCGTCAGGCAGATGCCCCCCGGCGGGTCCTTGTCGATGACGGCGATGCGGGCTTCGGGCTCGGATTGCAGCACCGCCTGGACGATGTTCATGGACGATCCGGTTCCGATGACGATCAGGTCGTATTTTTTCATGGGCCTCCTTTATGTCGATGCGAGCCCCGCCGCCCCTTTTTGGAGGGCGGAGAACATTTCCCCGTTGACTGACGCCCCACCCTGCTCAATGATACGATAAAGGGACGGCGGGCGCCATCGGGGTCATGGAAAGGCGCCGCCGGAACGTTGACGAAAGATCGAATCCGACGGGTCGGGCCGATCTCGATCGCCGGAGAGAGGTTGTGCCGAAATTGAAACACCCCCTTTTTCCCCGGGAGCCGCTGAAGGATGTTCCTGCCGCTTTCTGCCCGGCTGCCGTGGCGATGTGGCTCCTTGTTTTCCTGATGCCGGTACTGGCGGCGGTTTCTGCCGAGGCGGATTTTTTCCGCTATGTCGGCCCGGACGGGCATACGGTGTTCGTGGACGACCTGGGAAAAGTGCCGCCCGAATTCCGGCCGGAGGCCAAGCGGTACCGCGAAGCCGCGCCGGGGCCGGACCGGCAGCCGGTTCCGAACCGTGATCCCGTGGATCCGACCGCCCGACAGGACGGGGAGGCCGCCGAGGCGTTCACGCCCGTTTTCATCCAGCGCAATCGTGTGTTTGTCCCGGTCACCCTCGGCTACGGTGTCGTCGAGACCCAAGCCCTTTTGGTACTCGACACCGGGGCGTCGGTCACAACCCTCCACCGGGATGCGGCAGAACGGCTTTTCATGAGAGGGCTGGACCGCACCGTCGGCCGGACGGCCAGCGGCAATGTCGTGCGGGTCGAATTGGCCACCCTCGATTATATCCAGGTGGGCCCCCATCGGAAAGAACGGCATCGAATCGGCATCATCGATCCTGAAGGAGCGCCGCCGGGATACGATGGTCTCCTTGGAATGGACTTCCTGGCCGGGCTCGACTTCGACATCGATTTTCAACGGAAGGCCCTGGTCTGGCGGTAAAACGGCTCCGCCGTTTTACTGGCAGGGACTTCGCCCCTGAAAATCAAAAAATTCGGACTTATTGTCAATAATACGGTTGTAGCGGAACAGCGAAAGAGTTCCCGGAAACCGGACCCGCTGCCCCGGGCTACTCGGGCCAGTGGACCCCGGTCAGCTCCTCGCTGACCCTCCACAGCCGCTCGCGGACTTCACGGTCCCGGGTGATCGGCGCAGATGCCGACGGGGTTTGGTTGACGAAATACTGGCCGCTGTAGGCGGCGGCTTCCTGGGCCGTCGCCAGGAAAACCGGGGTTTTGGCCCCCTCTGAAACCGACTCGCCTCCGGACCATGAGGCCCGAAGCAGCTTGGTGTTGATCACCCCCGGATGAAGGCAGTTGGCCGCAACGCCGGTATTTTGCAGGCGTTCGGCCAATGCGTAGGTAAACAGGATGTTGCACAGCTTGGAGCGGGAATAGGCACCGAATCCGCTGTATTCCCTTTCTCCCTGGAGGTTGTCAAAATCGATGCTGTCGGCATGAACCATGGAGCTGACGGTGATGATTCGACTCGGAGCAGACGACCGAAGCTGGTCGACCAGACCGAGGGTCAGGACAAAATGCGCCAGATGGTTCACGGCAAAGGAGAGCTCGAATCCGTCCGGACTCAATTCCCGCTTGTGGCGAAAGACGCCGGCGTTGTTGATCAAGACGTCGAGCCGGCTTCCGGCGGTTTTCACCTCTTCGACCAGGCGGTGGACCTGGTCAAGCTCGGCCAGGTCCGCAACGAAGCAGCGAAGTTTCGGGTTGCCGGTCCGGCGGCTGATCTCCGCCATGGCCGACCGGCACCGCTCCTCGTTTCGGCCATGGAGCCAGACCGCCTCGCCGCGGTTTGCCAGTTCGAGGGCGGTTTGTCTGCCGATGCCGTCGGTGGAACCGGTGATCAGGATCGTTTGCGCGGCCATGTTCGATTCCTTTCAGATAAAATCGCTGGCGCGATTTTATAAAATTTTTGCGTTTTGAAAAGCAAGACCCAATAAAAAAATGAAGAGCCCCGGGAGGGGGATAGACCATGGGCGAAGAGCACCCTGAAATAAAAGAAGAACAATTGACGGACGTCGAAGAAGAGACCAAAGAGCCGCCGATGTACAAGGTTCTTTTACACAACGACGACTACACCACCAAAGAGTTTGTCGTCGGCATTCTGATGTCCGTTTTTCACAAGTCCATGGAGGAGGCCACTTCCTTGATGTTCCACGTGCACCAATACGGCGTCGGGGTTTGCGGCATCTACCCGCTGGAAGTCGCCGAGACCAAGGTCAAGATCGCTGTCGGTGCGGCCCGTGACAGCGGATTTCCCCTGCAGCTGAGCCTGGAAGAAGAGTGATCAAATCAATTCGACTGCTCCCCGTTCAAGCTGCGGCGTTGAAGTAAAGATCCGAGCCCGGAGGGCCCGGCTTTGGGTTAAGCCCGGAGGGCATGAATCCCTGTAGGTGTCTTAAATCCGAAATTCGAATTTCGGATTTGTTTCGTATTTCGTGCTTCGTGCTTCGAATTTTTTTCACTTCGGGCTGAAAGGCCGAGCCAATTGCCTCTGATCTGGTCCTGAAAACCAAGATTGTGAAACTGCATTCAAAAGCCCCGCTTACAACACAATCCGTAGAATCGAGAAGTAACCGATTGCCGCCAGAAGAAGCCCCCCGCAGGGAACGGCCATGTACCGATAGATCGGCGCAAACCGCGTTTGAAAGTATTCACTCGACAATAGCAGACAAAGATGCAGCGGCGATATCAGCACGCCGACGAAGCCGGAAACCATGGCCAGCATCATGTAGGCGGGCAGCAGGTCGGCGCTTCCCACCGCCTGAACCAGTGAAATGAGTATGGGAAACGTCGTCCCCACAAAAGCGATGGTAAGGCCGACCACCCCGCCCACGAGAAAGGGGAGCACGACGGTGATGGGCGCCAGTGGAATATCCCACCGGACCAGCTCCTGGCTTACGATTTTTACCGCCCGGCTGTCTTCCAGAATCCCGTTGAAGATGAAAATGGCCGAGACCATGGCAAACATGCGCAGCAGCTGCGGATGAAAGACGACGCTGCGCCGCTCTGCAGCCGTCATCCGGCGGCTTTGCCAGACCCATCCGGTGGCCGCGGCAAGGGCGGCGATCAGCCCGAGCTCCTTGGTCACCGAAACTGAGGAGCCGAACAGCACCGACAGCAGCTGCCCCGCCCCGAGTCCTCCCACCACGACGATCAAGATCGGAAGCAGCTCCTGGAGAAACGGGCCCGCCGCCGGACGTTGCCGGTCTCGGCCCGGCGCCGCCGGTATCTTGCCGGTCCATCGGCGAAGCACCCCGTATCCGAGCAGCAGCGCGGCCACCGTCAAAGGAGACAGGAAAAGGACAAAGGTCCACAAATCGATCCCGGACAAGGCCGTGGTGAGCAGCACCCCGGGATACAGCGGCCACCAGTATTCCCAGATATGCCGGAACCAGTAATTGATGAAATTGAGGCGGTCTTCCGAGATGGAAAGCCGGGCGCCGATGACCCGGACCATGGGGGCGGAAAAAACCGCGCCGCCCGGCATCGGCAAAAGTCCGATGAGGGCCGGAAACATGATCAGGTTGACACTCGGACTGGCGATCAGGCCCTGGAACCGATCCAGAAGGTGCTTCATCTGGCCTGATTGCTCCAGGCTGAGGCTCAACACCAGGATCAGGCAGACGACCACGGACAGGGAAAGCGTCTTGGGCTGAGTCATCGAGTCGATGATGGAAGCGGCGATGGCCGTCGGCCCCATGCCGAACAATACCCCCAGCAGCAGGGCTCCGGAAAAAAAGGACAGCCAAAGAGACAACCGCAGCCGAAGCGAAGCCAACACGGCGACAAAAACCAGGAGAATCCGCAGCATCGCGGGGATGTTCAATACGGCGTCCATCATCGCAGCGTCCCTTGCCGTTGAAAAAAACCTGCATATCAGAGGTCGACGGCGGCCCGCAACATCAAAGCGGCCCAGATGAAATCAAGGACGACTCCGACGGGAGTTCTGCCCTTTTTATGCACAGGGCGGTTTCTCCGAGCCGATCAGCTCATGAGGCGCTCGGCGCCTTACGCCGTTTTTTTTAGAATGACCACCTCCATTTTTCCTTTGAGCGCCGACGCGAATGTTTCCGCATCCGAATCGTCGCCGACGATGGCGCCGTAGTGCATGGGAACGGCGATCTTTGGCCCGATGGCCAGGGCTGCTTGCACAGCCTCTTCGGCGGTCATCACATAGGTGCCGGAAACCGGAAGCAGTGCAATATCGGCCTGTATGTCCTTCATCTCCGGGATGAAGTCGGTATCGCCGGCATGGTAGATGCGAACTCCGTCGATTTCCACGAGGAATCCCAGCCAGCGGTTTTCCTTGGGGTGAAACGTCTTGTCGATGTTGTAGGACGGGACGGCCTCGATGCGAACGCCTTTCACGGCGACAGATTCACCGGGGGCGACGGTGCGCACGTCTCCGGAGAGTTTTTGCGCGGATTTTTTCTCTGTGACAATGACCGTTTCCTTGCCCGAAATCTTGGCCACATCCTCCGCAGAGCAGTGGTCGTAATGCTCATGGGTGATAAGGATGATGTCGGCGGCCGGACCGCCTGCGATCTGAAACGGATCCACGTAGACGGTTTTGGAAGCGTCGATACGAAACCCGTCGTGTCCCAGCCAGTGAATTTTCTTGAGTATCTCCCGAGCAGTCATTCGTTGCCTCCTTTCGTTGGGTTGGCCTTCAGCTGAATGCTGATCACTGTATTATGGCGAGGATTCATCGATAGTCAATATCGGCCTTCTTTCCGGGGGCGCCCAAGGCAAGCCCCGAAAGAAGGCCTTTTCTTTTCACGGCGGTTTCGCTAAGAATTGAACCTGCGCTGGTCAACGGTATTCGGATGGTTTTGCCCCAAGCGGTGCATGGTGGAAATGGACTGGAAAGGGCTCAGAACCTGCGTGGCACCAAACGGCGAATTCGCCTTCGGTGTTCACCGGCCCCGGTATCGGGTCGCAAATCTAAGGGAACACGATTTCGTGTGCCCCTTGGGAAAGACCCCCGACGGCCGAACCGTCGAAAACCGGGTCAATTTCCCGGCAAAGGACGTGGCCGAGCCTGCCGCCGATGCGGTGATCGAAGTGCCGAATCCGCTTCCATTCCGAGGGGCTACTTTTATCCTGCAGCGTTCGGCGGACCGGATCGCAAAGGATCCGTCGGCCATCGCTTTGCCCGACGCGCCGCCCCTTTCCTTTTTTCGCACCCTCGCCGATGCCGTGGCCGGACCGGATTCGGAAAAGCTCGCGGACCGGATTTTTGAAAGACTGCCCGCACCGGTCAGGCTGGCCCTTGCCGTTTCCTCCACCGATGCGGAAGACCTGGTCCGGCTGGCGCGGCAATGCTGTACGTTCATCGAAGACCCCCGAACGGGCCTGCCGTGCGGCCTCCGGTTTTCGGCCGACAAAAACGGAAACCGGCGTCCTGAAATCACCGATGATGCGCTGTTCGAGGCGCTGGCCAACAACCCCCACCTGCCGGACGTTTACAAGGAAGTCATGGTGCTTCGCCCCGGCGTCCAGGGAGGAAGCGAAATCGTCGGCGAGTTTTGCGGCGCCGGCGGCAGTCACGTGTTCGAATATCTCCGTCGAAACAGCTACATTCCCTGGGGGCACTATGCGGCCAACATGGCCCACGATGCGGTCCGTTACCGAATCCAGGACCTGGAATTGGCCGATGTCGACGGCATGAGGCATCTGTATTACCAGCGAACCTACCTCCGGCTTGCCGAGACCATGGGCCTGACCGTTAAAGAGCGGCGAAAATCGATGACGCCGGAAGCCCTCGAGTCGATTCGGAGGCAGATCCTCGAGGAACAGGCAGCCGGCGTCGTGCCGGATCCCCCCTTCAATGCCACCTTGTGGGGATGGAATTTCGGTTTCGACTACGCCCCGAATCGTTACCGGCTTCACGCTTCCCACCAGCAGATCCATCAGCAGTATGCGCTCATCCCCGGCCGCCTGGAGGTCTCCGCCGGGCCGGCGCATCCGCCGGTGTATGCCTTCGGCGACATGGTGGCGGACTTCTGCCGTCTGTACCGGGAGGCTTCCGGCCGCCCTTTTTTCGATGCCTATCTGGCCGCGATTCGGTCAAACCGCCGGACCGACGGCCACCCCACACGGCCCCGGAGCCTCGTGGTCCACGAAGACGCCCACTGCCTCATTTTCGTCCCCAAAGCGCAGACCGCCCAATGGGAGCTGCAGGTGATGACGGTGATGCCCGTGGGCAACATCCTGGAAGCGGGCATCGACACCCGCCGGTCCCTGGACCGGGCGATATTTCTGGCTGCCAGGGTTCTGGGAGAGATGGGCGCCCGCCTGATCACAATATTCGAGTTTTCCAAGCGGTTTGATGCCGCAGACCGTGACCAGCGGCTCGTGTATTCGTTTCTTCCCCGGCTGCCCGAATCGCCCGGCGCCTTCAGCGAAGCCCAGTACCGATGGATCAACGGCCATTACCCGGAGGATTTCGCCGAAGCCTGCCGCCGACGCCTCGAACCGATTCTCGAAGAGATCCATGCCGCCGACGGATGAGCGCAAGCAACCCCATCCGAGCATCTCGCTTTTCGGGCACGGACATGCGCCGTGATGAAGGCGAACCTCCGGCGGCTGTTGACTAGAAAGGAGTGAATCGTGCGATCTCTTCTGGTGGATGTGGGCGCCGGTACCATGGACGTTCTGTATGAAGACGACGGGGCCGGCCTTCAGTACAAGGCGGTGGTCCGGTCCCCGGTGCAGTCCCTGGCGGAGGCGGCCGTTCAGATCCCCGGCAACCTGGCGGTCTGCGGGCTTGAAATGGGCGGGGGCCCGATCACCGAGGTGCTCCGGGAAAGGTGCCGCAGCCACGAAGTGGTGATCTCCGAATCGGCTTCGGCCACGCTACATCACGACCCGGAGCGGGTGCGCGGATGGGGGCTGACCATCGTGGACGACGACGACATCGATGCCTGGACCCGGCGGCCGGGGTTTTCCCAACTGACCCTGGGAGATCTGGAGCCGGAGCGGCTTCGGTCTATCGTGACGGCGTTCGGGGTTCCCTTCGACTTCGATGTGTTCGGATTCTGCGCCCAGGACCACGGGGTGCCGCCGGCCGGCGAATCCCATCTCGACTACCGGCACCGCCTTTTTCGGGCCCGGCTCGACGACAACCCCCGCCCCGAACAGCTCCTCTACCGGGATCGCGAGCTTCCCCGGACGTTCAACCGCCTGGCCGGCGCGTCCAGAATCGCGAAGCGCATGACCGCCGGCGAGGTCTGGGTCATGGACAGCGGCATGGCCGCCATTTTAGGGGCATCGCTGGACGAAAGCGCCCGCCATTGCCGGCGGTGTTTGCTGCTGGATGTGGCCACCTCCCACACCGTGGGGGCCCTGCTCGAGAACGGACAGATCGCGGGATTTTTCGAATACCACACCCGGGACATCACCCGGGAGCGGCTGGAAGTCTTGCTCGAGGCCCTGGCCGAGGGGCGGCTGACCCACGAAGGGATTCTGGCTGAAGGCGGCCACGGCGCCTACATCCGGCACGGTGTGGGGCGCAGTGCCGTGGAAGCGATCGTGGCCACCGGACCGAAGCGGGATCTTCTCCGGGGCAGCCGGCTTCCCGTGGTTTTTGGAGCCCCGCTGGGCGACAACATGATGACCGGCACCGGCGGCTTGCTGGAGGCGATCCGCCGCCGGAAGGAGGCCGGGCTCAAAACGCGAGGCTGAAAGTGGAAACTGAAAAGAATTCTTGAATTTTTTGTTGTCTTGGTGTAGCTATAAATTAGCTATATCATACAGATTTTCCGGCGGTCCCGATCCGGAGGGCTGGATTCCAGGAAGGGAGGTGATTTCCCGGCAGCAGGCCCTCCCGCAAAGGGCGATCGGTACACTGCCGCGGGTCATCGATGGACATGCGGCCCTTGGCGATGGTGCTGCGGGCGACGTGTTTAGCAACCGAACTATCAGGAGGAGGGTGCTATGAAACGGAAACTGTTGTTGGCGGCGGTCGTCGTCTTTATCGCGCTGGCGCTGGCGATAACCGCGGTTCCCACGGTCCAGGCAAAGTCGGTCAAACTCACCTACAGCTGCTTTTTCCCCCCCACCCACATTCAAAGCAAACTGGCCGAAAGCTGGTGCGAAGAAGTCGAAAAACGGACCAACGGCCAGGTCAAGATCGACTACTTTCCCGGCCAGACCCTGACCAAGGCCAACCAGTGCTACGACGGGGTCGTCCAGGGGCTCTCGGATATCGGCTTTTCGGTGTTCGCCTACACCCGGGGCCGGTTTCCGGTCATGGCCGCCGTGGACCTTCCCATGGGATATACCAGCGGAAAAGTGGCCACCGAGGTCATCAACCGGGTCTATGAAAAATACCAACCCAAAGAACTCATGGACACCAAAGTGATGTACCTGCACGCCCACGGTCCCGGTCTGATGCACACCAAGGGCAAGGCGATCCGAAAAATGGAGGATGTCAAGGGGCTCAAGTTCCGGGCCCACGGCACCAGCGCCCTGGTGGTGCAGGCCCTGGGCGGCACGCCGGTGCCCAAGCCGATGCCCGAAAGCTACGAGATGCTCCAAAAGGGCGTCGTGGACGGCGGGGTATACCCCTTTGAATCCAACAAGGGCTGGAAGCTGGGCGAAGTGACCGACTATGCCACGGCCCATTTTTCCGCCGCCTACACCACCTCGTTTTTCGTGGTCATGAACAAGGACCGGTGGAGCCAGATTCCGGCCGGCGCCCAGAAGACCATCGAGCAGATCAACGCCGAATGGGCGGTCAGACATGGCGCCGCTTGGGATTCCAGCGACATGGAGGGAATCAAGTTCTTCCTCAACCAGGGCGGAGAGATCATCGGCCTGGATGAAAAAGAGCAGGCCCGATGGCGGGAGGCTGTCGCCCCGATCATCGAAGACTACGTGAAAGACGCCAAGGAAAAGGGCATCGACGCTCAGCCGATCGTCGACGACATCAAGGCGTCCCTCAACGAATTGCAGTAATGAAAACCGGCCGGGGCGCGTTCTGCGCCCCGGCCCCCACCCCGTTGCCGGATGGAAAATATGCTCCAAAAAACTGTCCAAGGACTTCGAAATCTGCTCAAAATCTGCGGGGCCGCCTCCCTGATGGGAATGACCCTGCTCACCTGCATAGACGTGGTGGGGCGCAAACTCGGCCACCCGGTTTTCGGGTCGGTGGAGCTGGTCGGGTTCATGGCGACCCTGGCAGCGGCCCTGGCCCTGCCCTACACCCACCAGATGAGGGGCCACATCGGCGTCGAAATCCTGGTTCAGAATTTTTCCGAAAAAACCCAGACGATCATCGAAATCGTCACCAACCTGATCGCCCTGGTCTTTTTCTCCCTGGTCACCTGGCGCATGGGAATATATGCCAACACCATCCACCAGTCCGGCCAGGTATCCATCAGCCTGAAGTTCCCTGAGCATCTGATCATTTACGCCGTTGCCTTCTGCTTTCTCGTATTCGTGCTGACCCTGCTCGAAGACATCATCACCGGCGTCTTCTCGCTCACCCAAAACCGGACCCACGCCCGCTGACGGATCGAATATGGAACTTTTTTTTGACGCGTTTGTCGACCTTTGCAAAGCCAACCCCACCTGGACCGGCGTGGTCGGCATTCTGGTGATGCTGGCGATTTTCATGACCCGCATGCCGGTGGCCTACGTGATGGCCCTGGTCGGCTACCTCGGATTTTCGGTCATGATTTCCCCCCGGGGGGGCTTAAGTCTGCTGTCTCGAAGCATTTATGAAACCTTCGCCTCCTATGGGCTGACCACCATCCCGCTGTTCATTCTCATGGGCCAGCTCGCCTTCAACTGCGGCATCGGCAGGCGGCTCTACGATTCGGCCTACAAGTTCATGGGCAGCACCCGGGGGGGGCTTGCCATGGCCACGGTGACCGCCTGCACCGCCTTCGGTGCGGTCTGCGGGTCGAGTCCGGCCACGGCCGCCACCATGGCCACGGTGGGGCTTCCGGAGATGAAGCGCTACGGCTACGGCGATGCCCTGGCCTCCGGTTCGGTGGCCTCCGGCGGTGGGCTGGGAATGATCATGCCCCCTTCGGTGGTGCTGATCGTCTACGGGATTCTCACCGAGCAGTCCATCGGCGCCCTGTTCGTCTCCGGGATCTTCCCGGCCGTCGTCATCACGGTGCTGTTCATCGTCTGTATCCTGATCTGGTGCCGGTTCGAGCCGGCCCAGGGCCCTCCGGGGGATAAGTTTACCGCCAAACAGAAGATCCGCTCCCTTTCCGGCATGGCCGACACCCTGATCGTGTTTGCCCTGGTCATGGGGGGGCTCTTTTTCGGACTGTTCACCCCGACCGAGGCGGCTGCCGTGGGCGCATTCGGGGTCCTTGCGGTGGCCCTGGTCCGCCGCCAGATCGGCTGGTCCGGCATCGTCAAGTCGCTGTACGAAACCCTGCGCACCTCGTGCATGGTGATGTTTCTTATTGCCGGCGCGGTTATCTTCGGAAAATTTCTGGCCGTCACCCGCATCCCCTTCAATCTCGCCGCCTGGATCGGGGCCCTGGATCTTCCGGCCTACCTGGTCCTGACGGCGATCGTGGCGGTCTACTTCGTCGGGGGCTGCGTCATGGACGCCCTGGCTCTGGTGATGCTCACGATCCCGATTTTCTATCCGGTGATTCTGAACCTCGGCTACGATCCGATCTGGTTCGGGGTAATCATCGTACTGGTCACCCAGATGGGCGTGATCACCCCGCCGGTGGGCATCAATGTGTACGTGGTCTACGGGGTATCCCAGACGGTGGTCGGCGGCATCCCGCTGGAGCGGATCTTCCGGGGCATCCTCCCCTTTCTGGTCGCCATCGTCGTAGGGATCGTGCTGATGGTCATCTTTCCCCAGATCATTCTGTACCTGCCGAATCTGATGTACTAGTGCGATGGGGATCCGATCTCAGGCGTGCGTAGTTGATGCACCGAGGAGATCTGAAAATACGCTAAATCCGAAGCACGAAATCCGAAATTCGAAACAAATTCAAATGACCAAAATTCGAATGACCGAAACCCTGCGGACGCCTGTTTCCGGTTTTTTTGATCTTGTTTTTGTCATTTGATCATTTGAATTTCGGATTTGTTTCGGATTTCGATATTCGGATTTCGGATTTGATAACGCACCGCCCATCCGGTCCCTGATGCTTTGCGGTTGGCGGACATTATAGCGATAGGGCTTGTATATGGCTCCCGAAAGCGAATACTGGAATCCGGTTTTAGAAACCCTCGATCCGGAAAGGCTTCGAGACCTTCAGCTTGCCAAGTTCAAGCGGATCTTTGCCTGGGCCTATGAACGGTCGCGCTTCCACCGCCGGCTGTACGATGAAGCCGGCATCGTTCCGGCCGACATCCGCACCTTCGAAGACATCGCCCGGGTGCCCAAGGTGGAAAAATCGATGATGCGCGGTGTCCAGCGAAAGGACCCCTTTCCTTACGGCGACGCCCTGTGCGTGCCTTTAGAGGAGGTGAGCGAGTTTCGCCAGACCAGCGGCACCACCGGCCAGCCGGTCTACCAGGCCGATACCTGGCAGGACTGGGAGTGGTGGGCCGAGTGCTGGGCCCATATCCTATGGGCCCAGGGCTACCGGCCGTCCGACCGGGTCTTTATTCCCTTCGGCTACAACATCTTCGTCGCCTTCTGGGCCGGGCACTACGCGGCGGAGAAAATCGGATGCGAGGTGGTCCCCGGCGGCGTTCTCGACACCCAGGCCCGGATATTAAAAATTCAGGAGCTCAAGGCCACGGCCATGATGGCCACCCCCACCTACGTGCTGGGCATGGCCGAAACGGCCAAGGCCAAGATGGACATCGACCCGGCAACGCTGGGGATTCAAAAAATCACCTGCGCCGGGGAGCCCGGGGCCGGCATCCCGGCCACCAAGCAGCGGATGGAGTCGGCGTGGAACGCGAAGGTGTACGACCACGCCGGGGCCACCGAAATCGGGGCCTGGTCCTACGAGTGCCGGCACCAGCCCGGCGGGATGCATGTCAACGAAGCGTTTTTCCTGGTGGAGATCGAGGACATGGACACCGGCGAGATCATCAGCGCGCCCGGCCGCCGGGGAAAGATGGTGATCACCGCCTTGGACCGGATGGCCCAGCCGTGCATCCGGTTCGATTCCAAAGACGTGATTCAATGGGATGCTGAGCCGTGTTCCTGCGGAAGGACCTTTGCCCTCATCAAGGGCGGGGTGCTCGGCCGGGCCGACGACATCACCAAGGTCAAGGGAGTGCTGCTGGCGCCGGCCGCCATTGAAGAAGTCGTCCGAAGCATCGAAGGCTTGGGAGACGAATACGAGGTGGTGGTGGACAAGCTCGGAGACGTGGACAGGATCAAGCTGAAAGTCGAGGCGGCCCCCGGCGCCGAAGACCGGGTCCGGGAGCTCGAAGCCCGGTTAAAGGACCAGCTCCGGGTCCAGACCAACCTTGGCTACCGAATCGAGTTCTACGACCCCGGAAAGCTGCCGCGTTACGAGGTGAAGGCCAAGCGGTTCAAAGACATGAGAAAGAAAAAGGAGGCTTAGCCGTGGCCGCATCCAGCCGACCGATCCACGAAAAGATTCAGACTCTCAAGGCGGCCGCCGAAGATCTGGCAGCGGCCGGGGGCGACATCCCCGCCGTCGCCCGCAACACGGCCCGCATCCTGGCCAGCGTCAGGATGCTGGAGATGGGCATCTCAGACCTCTTCGATCTCGGGGTTCTCGACGGCGCCCGGGCCGACGGGCGCCCTGCAGGTTGAACGGCTGATTCCGGCCCCGGGCGCCCCTTCCGGTGTCCGGTGCTGCATCGGCGAACCATCGTCCGATCCGGGGGAGGCGATCGGCGGTGCCTCGGTGCTTGACAGCGTGCGGCAAGGGGCGGTAGGGTGTTTTCCGTTTTTAGCGGACCGGTAAAGATGCGGCAGGGAGCATGTTGAAAAAAAACGATGGAGCATGGCCTCTTCAAATGTCGGACCGCAACTATATCAACGCCATTGAACGCGGCCTGAAAATTTTGGAGGTTTTGGGAGGCGCCGGCCGAAAACTGACCCTGACGGAAGTCGCCGATCTCTGTGAGATGAACAAAACGGCGGCCAATCGGTTCCTGTACACCTTCAGTCTTCTCGGATATGTCAACCGGGATGAAATGAAGCGCTACGAGCTCAGCCCGCGGGTGCTGTCCCTCGGGTTTTCCTATCTCAACAGTTCCAATCTTCGATCTCTTTGCAAACCCCACATCGACGAGCTTTCCGCGGCGCTCGACCAAACGGCCAACCTGGCCATCTTGGACGATTTGGATGCGATCTACCTCTATCGGAAAGAAAAAAAGCGCTATCTCAAGTATGATTTGTACGACGGATCGAAGCTGCCGGCCTATTGTACTTCCGTCGGAAAAGTGCTGCTGGCCGGACTGCCCGACGACGAGTTGAAAGAACGGCTCGGACGGCTCGACCTGGAGCCGATCACACGGGAAACGATCACATCGAAAAAGGACCTGTGGCAAGGGCTCATGGAGATCCGAAAACGCGGCTACGCCGTCAGCGACCGTGAGCTGTCCATGGACCTGTACTCCCTTGCGGTCCCCGTGATGGATGCCAAGGGTGCCGTCGTGGGAAGCATCAATGTGACCACGGCGGCAGGCAACCTGAACCCGTCATTTCACAACCAAATCCTGCAGAAGCTGTTCGAAAAGGGAAAGTTGATCTCCAGCCTGCTCGGCTATCAGGGCAAATGGCCGGGCATCGTCTGATCCCCCTCTCCGCCGTGGACGGCCTGCCGATGCTGCCGGCCCTTTTTGTGTCCGCCTGACGCTGATTTTCCACCCCACTGCGACCCGTCCAGAAAAGTTTTTCGCCGATCCGCATCCATCGGGTTTTTGCTGCCTCAACGAGTGAATATGCCTCATAAAACTATTGACAGGGGGAGCGCTGTTTTATAAAACCGCATAGCGTTAAATAAAAACGCTTTGCGTAACTATGGGCCTGGGAAGGGATGAGATGGACAAGTCCGTATCGGAAGATTTCCTGCGGTTGAAGCAACAGGTGGTTCAATTCATCGAGCAGGATCTGGAGCCGGTCCACTTGCAGGTGGAAGAAAGCGCCGAGATTCCCGAGCACCTTGTCGATAAAATGCGGCATCTCGGTCTTTTCGGGCTGTCGATCCCCCGGGACTATGGCGGTCTCGGCCTGACGACCCTGGAGGAAATCCTCGTCTATGAGGAGATCACCAAGACCAATGCCTGTTTTCGCTCCCGCATCGGGACCAGCAACGGCATCGGGTCGATGGGAATTCTTTATGACGGGACCGAAGAGCAGAAGCGCCGGTATCTGCCGAGGGTCGCCTCCGGAGAATGGACGGCGGCCTTTGCGCTGACCGAACCGGACGCCGGCTCGGATGCGGCCAACATCAGCACCCAGGCGGTCCTTGACGGCGACAGTTGGGTACTCAACGGCACCAAGCAGTTCATCACCAATGCCGATACCGCGCAGTTTTTCACCACCATTGCAGTGACCGACGAAACCAAGGGCGCCAGCGGCGGAGTTACCGCATTCATCGTGGAGCGCGACGCGCCGGGATTCGTCGTCGGGCCGGCAGACGTCAAAATGGGGCTCAAGGGATCCCACACCCACGAACTGGTCTTCAAGGACTGCCGGATTCCCGCAGAAAACGTCATTGGCGGCATGGCACGTGTCGGGCAGGGATTCAAGACCGCCATGCGGGTGCTGGACAAGGGCCGGCTTTCCATGGGGGCGTGCGCCGTGGGCGCGGCGCAAAAGGTGCTGGATCTTTGCGTCGAGCGGGTGCAGGGCGAACTGGCCTCGGGAATAGCAAAGCCCGATCTGCAGGCGGAAATGTTCGCGCTGGCCGATATGGCGACCCAGCTCTATGCCGCGCGCCAGATGCTTTACAGCACCGCGGTCAAGAAAGACAAGGGGCAGAACGTGACCCAGGAAGCCTCGATGACCAAGATTTTCTGCACCGAGATGGCAAGCCGCATCGCCGGCCTTGCGATGGACTCCTTCGGAGAAGAGGGGATTCTGACGCGCAGCCGGATCGAGATTTTTTTAAGGGATGTCCGCCTGTATCGGATATACGAAGGCACCAGCGAGATTCAAAGAATCATCGTCTCCCGGAATCTACTCAAAAACAGCAGGAGCAGGTTATGAACATCGAATGCGTTTTCATTGCAGGGGCCGGCGCGATGGGAAGCGGCATCGCCCAGGTGTGCGCGCAAGCCGGCCTGGCGGTCATTTTGAGCGACACCAACGAGGCGTCCCTGGCCAAGGCAATGAAACAGATCGACTGGTCCGTCGGCAAAATGGTGGAAAAAGGAAAGTGCAAAGAGGACAAGTCTTCGGTCCTTGGCCGGATCCAGACCGCCGCAGACTTGTCGCGGGCCGAACAGGGCGATCTGGTGATCGAAGCCGTGTTCGAAAACAGGGAGATCAAGCAGCAGCTGTTCAAGGAGCTCGACGCTCGCTGCAAGCCGGGCGCCGTGATCGCCAGCAACACCTCGGCCATCCCCATCACCGACCTGGCGTCGGTGACTGCCAGACCCGAAGACGTCGTGGGGATCCATTTTTTCAATCCGGTTCCGATCATGCCGGCCGTGGAAATCGTCCGGGGGATTCTCACCGCCGACGCCACGATGAAAACAGGGGTCGAGTTTGTCTCAACCCTTGGAAAAACGCCCATCCGGGTCGAAAGCGACGTGCCGGGATTTTTACTCAACCGGATCAACCTGGTCGGCTATGTGGAGGCCATCCGCCTGCTGGAAAAAGGGGTGGGAACCGTATCGGACATCGACGCAGGGGTTCGCCTCGCCTTCGGACGGCGCATGGGCCCCTTCGAAACCGGCGACATGGTGGGACTTGACGTGTCTTTCGGCGCCTTGAGCGCGATTTACGAGGCCACCCGGGAGCGCGCGTTTTTCCCCCCCCAGATGCTGGCGCGCAAGGTCAAGGCCGGCCAGCTGGGCCGAAAAACCGGCGCCGGCTGGTACCGGTACGACGAAAACGGAACCAAACTGGAGGATTGACAGATGAAGGACGTGGTCATTGTTTCCGGGGCGAGAACCGCCGTGGGACGATACCTGGGGGCGCTTAAAGAGATCCCGGCCTACGACCTGGCCGCAGCGGTCCTGCAGGCCGCGCTGGACCGGGCCGGACTTTCCCCGGAAACCGTCGACGATGTGATTCTCGGCCAGTCCTACCAGAACGGTGAATATGTCAATATCGCACGAATGGCCCTGCTCACGGCCGGATGGCCCGAACAGATCCCCGGGGTGACGATCGACCGGCGGTGCTGCACCGGTCTGGACGTCGTGGGGTTTGCGGCGGCAAAAATCCAGTCCGGAAATGCCGATGTGGTGGTGGTCGGCGGTGTGGAAAGCATGAGCACCGCCGAGCTGTATCTCTCCGGAGAGATCAAGTGGGGGATCGGCGGGAAAAAGGGCATGCCGCGGGGCCACGGCGATCTTTCCATCTGGGGCCTTCCGTTTTACGACCGGATCCAGCGCGCCCGGGTGATGTCTCAGCCCGAAGCCCGCTACGGGGTGCTTCCCTCGATGATGTCCTGGGCGGAAACCGCCGCCAAAGAAGAGAACATCTCCCGGGAGCAGTGCGACCGGTGGGCGCTTCAAAGCCATCGGAAGGCCTGTGCCGCGGTGGAAGCCGGCAAGTTCTCCGAGGAAATTTTGCCCCTTTCGGTGCCCCAGCCAAAGGGCCCGCCGGTGGTCGTCGACAAAGACGAGGGGCCCCGGGGCGACACCTCGCTTGAAAAACTGGCCCGGCTCAAACCGGTGCTCGGCGGGGTTTGCACCGCCGGCAATTCCTCGTCGGAAAACGACGGCGCCGCTGCCGTGGTCGTCATGTCGGCGGAAAAGGCCGAGGCCCTCGGGGTAACGCCTCTGGCCCGTCTGGTGTCGATTGCCAATGCCGGTGCCGATCCGCGAAAAGCGTACGAAACCGTTCCCAAGGCCGTTGAAAAAGCCCTTGAAAAGGCAGGGCTGACCCTTGATCAGATGGACCTGATCGAAATTCAGGAGGCGTTTGCCGCCCAGGTACTGGCCGATCTGAAACAGATGGGGCTGCCGGAGAGCGAATACGGACGGGTGAACGTCAACGGTTCCGGAATATCTTTGGGCCATCCGATCGCATGCACCGGGACCCGCGTACTGGTGACACTGGTCAACGAGATGCAGCGAAGGGGCGCCCGATACGGCCTGGAATGCATCTGCGGCGGCGGGGGATTGGGAATTGCCGCCGTATTCGAGCGCTGCAGATAGCGGCGACCTTTCCGCCCGCCGGGTACGCCCGGCACCGGAAGCGGCAGCGTCCGGCAAGGAGGACGAGCATGATTTTCGACCTGGATAAGTCCCAGAAACAGATTCAAAAAGCCGTCGCCGATTTTGTCAAGGGCGAATTCAAAAAAGATGTCGTCCATGATCTCGTGGCCGGCCGTTCTTTTCCCGAAGCGATCTGGCGCAAGGCCTGCGACCTGGGATTTATCGGCATCCATTTTCCGGAAGAATACGCAGGTCAGGGGCTCGGCGCGCTGGAGAATGTCCTCATCGCCGAAGCGCTTTGCAAGGGGGATGCGTCCTTGGGAATGGCCCTGTCCTTTGCTCCGGCCGGGGCCGAAATCATTTTGTATTCCGGCAGCGACACGCAAAAATCGGCATGGCTGCCAAAGGTGGCAGAAGGCGGCGTGCTTGCCTGTGCCGCGCTGGCCGAGCCCGGTTTTGCCGGCTCCAAAGAGCCGTGCCGGACCACGGCGGTCAAAGACGGCGATGTCTGGGTCATCGACGGGGTCAAGACCTTCGCCGTCAATGCCGGCCCCTTTGCCGGGGTTTACCTGGTGCTGTGCCGGACCGACATAAACACCGACAAGCCGGGCAGGGGCCTTAGCGTGATTCTGGTCGAAGCCGACCGCAGCGGTGTGTCCGTGTCCGATGTCGGCCACAAGCTCGGCGGCTGCCTGATGGACGTCGGCGAACTCAGGCTCGAAGGGGTGCGGGTCCCGCTCGAGAATCTGGTCGGAAAGCAAGGCCAGGGAGCCCGGCTGCTGGCCGCGCATCGGTGCGAGTCCCAGATGGTCGGCGCCGCCGTGTCTCTCGGCATCGCCCAGGGCGCCTACGAGCGGAGCCTCGAGCATACCCGCCAGCGGGTGCAGTTTGGAAAAAGGCTTGTCGAATTTCAGATCACCCGCCACAAGCTTGCGGAAATGGCGATGCGGATCGAGTCGGCCCGGCTGATGACCTATCGGGCGGCGTGCCTCTCTGAAGGCGGCAGCCCGGACGAACGGGCATGCGCCATGGCCAGGCTTCAGGCCGGCCGCATGGCAGTGGCCGTCTGCGACGAGGCCATTCAGCTTTTCGGCGGATACGGATACATCCAGGAGTACGACGTCGAACGGTATTTCCGCGAAGCCAAAACGGCGGAAATGCTTTTCGGGTCCCGAAAAGCGCCCCTGGAAACCCTTTCAAACGCCCTGTTGAAGCGCCGTGCGGCATAGGCCGGCGGGTTTGCCGCCCAGGCGGGATTCCAGGTTCAAGGTTCCAAATTCAAGGTTTATCGGAAGGGGGTCCATGAATAAAAAGTTTATGACGGCCGCCGAAGCGGTCGAGCGGTTCATCGACGATGGCGACCAGATCGCCATCGGCGGGTTTACCGTGACCCGCAATCCCATGGCCCTCATCCGGGAGATCCTGCGGCAGCGCAAGAAGGAGCTTTACCTGGTCGTCCATTCCCAGGGGCAGGGGATGGAACTGTTGATCGGGGCGGGCTGCGTCCGGCGGGTCGAGCTCGCCTACGGCGGGGTGGCTCGCTTTGCCCCCACCGGGATCCGGTTTCGAAAAGCGGTCAAGGAAAAGCAGATCGAGGTGGAGGACTACACCAACCTGCACATGACCCTCCGGTTCCTGGCCGGGGCGATGTCGATGCCCTTTGTGGCGACCCGGTCCGGTCTGGAGTCCGATATCGTCAGACTCTCGGGATTTTCCAAGGAAAGCCGGGGCAAGGGCCGCGTTCCCCGAGACAAGCTCAAGGTGATCGACCATCCCCTGGATCCGGAGCAGGGAAAGGTCGTCGTGCTGCCGCCGCTCAATCCGGACGTGACCCTGATTCACGCGCAGGCCGTCGGCGAGGACGGGTCGGTGCGCATCCAGGGGCTTACGTTTGCCGATGTCGAACAGGCCAAGGCGGCACGGAAGGTGATCGTTTCCTGCGAGAAAATCGTCCCCACCGAGGAGATCCGGCGCGATCCGGACCGCAACTGCCTGCCCCACTTCCTGGTGGACGCCGTCGTCCACGCGCCTTACGGGGCCCACCCCACCGCCTGCCACATGTTTTACGACTATGACCCGGACCATCTCAACATGTTCAAACGGATCGCGCCCGACGACGATACCTTCAGGCAGTACCTGGATGAATGGGTCTATCCGTTGGAAACCCAGCAGGCCTACCTGGACAAGGTCGGAGAAAAGCAGATCGAGAAGATCAAGGCGGACCCCGATCTCGGCTACGCGCCGGGGCTGGATCGGCGCTAGGAGGCCAGACATGGAAATCGACTACACCGCCAATGAAATGATGGCCCTTTGCGCGGGCCGGCTGGTAAACAACGGGGACATCCTCTTTGCCGGGACGGGGCTGAGTATGCTGGCGGCGACCGTGGCCAAGCGGATCCATGCCCACGAAGCCGTGGTCTTTTTCGAAACCGGCGGCATCGACCCGTCCCTGATCGAACTTCCCCTGGCCGTGGGAGATCCCCGGGTCATGGTCGGGACCTCGGTCAACTCGGGACTGGCCGACGCGTTGAGCCTTCTCGCCCATCCCAAGCTGCACACGGTGGCCTTTCTGGGGGCCGCCCAGATCGATCCTTACGGCAACCTCAACTCGACGCTCTTGGGATCCTATGAAAAGCCGCTTCAGCGCTTTCCCGGTTCGGGCGGGGCATGCGACGCGGCCAGCATGGCTTCTGCAACGATCATTTTCATGCAGCATCAGCGTCGCAGGTTCGTGGAGAAGCTGGACTACTTTACCAGCCCCGGCTGGCTGACCGGCGGAGATTCCCGAAAGGAGGCCGGCTTTCAGCGGGGAGGACCCATCGCGGTCGTCACGAATCTCGGCCTGCTCAAATTCGACGACCGCACCAGGCGGATGGTTCTGTCCGAATTTTACCCGTTCACGACCCCGGATGAGATCGCCGAAAATACCGGCTTCGACATCGATCTGGGCCGGGCGGTCCAGTGCAGCCCACCGACAAAAGAGGAGCTCACGACCTTGCGGGAGCAGATCGATCCGCAGCGACTGATTCTCGGGCCCCTGAAAACGGCCGCCGCTGGGGATTCGGGTCGGTGAAAAAGAGAACCGACGCAGTCTCATAAATGGAGAACGCAATGAAACATGAGCCGATGATTACCCCCTTCGGGGGAGTGTGGCCTACTGTAGGCGCCGAGGTCTGGATCGATCCGTTCGTCCGGCTGATCGGCAACGTGCAGATCGGCCCCGGAGCGAGTATATGGCCGGGGTCGGTGCTGCGGGCGGATGAATCCGAGATTGTCATCGGCGCCCGATCCGCGGTGCTCGACATGTGCATGATCGAATCTCCGGAAGGGGCGCCGGTCATCGTTGCCGACGATGTGCTGATCAGCCACAATGCCTGTCTTCACGGGGCGGTGGTGGAGTCCGGCGCCCTGGTCGGCATCGGCGCGATCGTGCTCGACGGGGCCGTGATCGGCGCCGGCGCCCTTGTCGGCGCCGGGGCGGTGGTGACCCCGAAGACGAAGATACCGCCGGGAATGCTGGCCCTGGGGCAGCCCGCCAAACCCATCCGGCCGCTGAAATCGGCCGAGGCGGAAAATATCAGGCGTCAGTTGAAGGCCCTGGCGGAAAAGGCGGCGCTGTACCGGGCCATTTCCTCCTCCCAGGATTCATGAGGGGTGACAGAGCCGATGCGAAGGACAGCGCTGCCCCTGGGGGAAAAGCATGTCTGGAAAGACGGGTTTGTGGTAGTGTTTCCGATGGTTGCCTGCAGGCGGGGCACTGGAAAATAGGGGCCGCAGCGGCGGCCGTGCCTGAAAACAAGATGGAGGGGGGCGGACATTGAACCAACCAAGTCAAAAGCTCGAGTATCAGGAAAAAAAGGAATTGAGCATCCTGGAGTGGCTGCTGGAGCAGAAAAAGTCGATCTGGCGCTATCCGTTGGAGTTGACCATCTGCGTGCTGGCCATCACGTTGAGCGTCTATCACCTGTTCGTGGCCTATGCCGGCTCGCTCGAGGCCCACGCCTTTCGCTCCACGCACCTGTCCTTTATCATGGTGCTGTGCTTCCTGATGCGGCCCCTGGGGCGAAAAAAATGGACCGACCCCAAAAACGGATGGTTCGCCGTCGATCTTCTGTTCGCCGGACTGACCGTGGCGATCCAGATCTATACGTTGTACGATCTGGATGCATTCATTTTCCGGCGGGGGGATCTGACCGACATGGACATCTATGCCGGCACCGCCTACCTGCTGCTGCTGCTGGAAGCCACCCGCCGCACCGTCGGAAAGGCGATGGTCATCATCGCCGGGTTTTTTCTGGTGCAGACCGCCTTCTCGAACCATTTCTTCGGCATATTCTACGGGCCGCCAAGTTCCTGGTTCACCATGATCGACTATCTGTTCATGCGTGAAAACGGCATTTTCAGCATCCCGTTGATGGTCATGGCCACCTACATATTCCTGTTTATCCTGTTTGGGGCGATCCTTGTCCGCTCCGGGGCCGGCCGGTTTTTCATCAATGTGGCCATGGCCCTGACCGGCAGCCGATTGGGAGGACCGGCCAAGGCATCGATCGTCAGCTCCTGTCTGATGGCCTCGGTCTCCGGCTCGGCGGTGGCCAACGTGGTCACCACCGGCAGCTTTACCATCCCCCTCATGAAGCGGGTCGGGTACCGCCCCTATTTTGCCGGGGCGGTGGAGGCCTGCGCCTCTTCCGGCGGCCAGATCATGCCCCCCGTGATGGGCGCGGCCGCCTTCGTGATCGCCGAATTTCTCAACGTGCCCTACCTGCAGGTGGCGCTGGCCGGCCTCTTTCCGGCCCTGATCTATTTCTTCTCCATCTACGTGATGGTCCACTTCGAGGCCCGAAGACGCGAACTGGGCACCGTGAGCAAGGAAGAGCTTCCGAACCTGAAGGAGGAAGTCAAGCGCGGCGGCCACCTGTTTTTGTCCATCGTGGTCATTGTCGTGCTCATGGTCATCGGCTACACGCCGATGTTCGCCGCTTTCTGGGCGATCATCTCGATTCTGGTGCTCAGCTTGCTCCGCAAGGAAACCCGGATGAGCCCAAAGGAAATGTTCAGCGCCCTGGAGGAAGGCGCCCGTCTGGCAGTGCCGGTCTCGTTGGCATGCGCCGCTGCCGGCGTCATCATCGGGTGCGTCTTTGTTTCGGGGCTGGGGCTGAAATTTACCAACGCCATCGTCTTGATTGCCGGGGGCAACCTGTGGATCGCCCTGATTCTGGCCATGTTCGCCTCGCTCATCCTCGGCATGGGCCTGACCACCACCGCGGTCTACATCACCCTGGCCGCCCTGGTGATTCCGGCCCTGGTGAAAATGGGGGTCCCCCCCATTGCCGGGCACATGTTCGCCTTCTACTTCGGCCTGGTGTCGGCCATTACCCCGCCGGTGGCCCTGGCTTCCTTTGCCGCGGCCGGCATCGCGCAGTCCAACCCGATGCAGACCGGTTTTCACTCCTTCCGGCTGGGCATCGCCAAATACATCCTGCCGTTTGTGTTTGTGTTCGCCCCGGGCATGGTCTTTGTGGGGACCCCGATGGAGATCGTGCTCGGCATCATCGGCGGCTTTGCCGGGATTTTTGCGATCACCGTCACCACCGAGGGCTGGTTTCTTTGTGAAGTGGGCTGGGGGACGAGGATCTTAATGGCCGTCTGCGCCCTGCTGTTTTTTATCCCGGAAATGACGTTGAGCCTGGCCGGATTCAGCTTTACGCTTCCCTATCTGGTCACCCATCTGATGGGCTGGCTCATTCTGGCCGGGTTGTATTTCATCTGGCGGGGGCGAAACGCCGCTGCGCTCGCCAAGGAGGGGGTCTGATGGATATCAAACGCATCGTCGAATGGATCGTCCTGTTTGGCACGGCAGGGCTCATGGTTTTGCTCAAAGACCTGCACCTGGGCGTGACCCATTACAACTGGTTTCTCATCATTCTTCTGTCCTGGACATTGGTATTGGTGGCCGTCTTTAGGATCTTGTACGGAGGAGAAGATCGAAGCGGGCAAGATGAAGAAAAGACCTAGAGCGCTTGCCAAAATAACGTTGATGCCTACGTAAAAAGTCCGGATTTCTCTTTTTCCGTCATTCCCGCCCCGGATCGAGTCCGGGGTAAACTGCAGCGGGAATCCAGTGTTTCCAAATACTTCTGGATGCCGGATCAGATCCGGCATGACGCTCCGGGGAATTTTTACGATTCAATCAACATTCCGACGGTTGGTGGCTACCGGGAAATGCCGAGGATCTCACGGGCCTGGGCAGGTGTTGCCACCTCCCGTCCCAGGCGGCCGGCAAGATCGGCGGCCATGTCGACCATCTCGGCGTTGCTTTCGGCCAGGACCCCTTTCTTCCGGTAGATGTTGTCCTCGAATCCCACCCGGATGTGGCCGCCGAGCAGGATGCCCATGGTGATCATCGGCAGCTGGGCGGGGCCGATGCCCAGAACGGACCAGCAGCAGTCGTCCGGCAGGCGGTTTTTCATGAACAGCAGGCTTTCCACGGACGCCTCGATCCCCCAGTACACTCCCATGCAGAGTTGAAATGCCGGCGGCGGGAGAATCATGCCGCCGTTCACCAGATCGACCGCCTGGCGGATATGGCCCGGCTCGAACACTTCGATTTCAGGCTTGACGCCGCCTTCGGCCATGCACTTTGCCGCCTCCCGGGACCACTGCGGCGGGTTGGAAAAGACCCGCTCCCGGAAATTCATGCTTCCCAAGTCCAGCGAGCACATGTCCGGCTTCAGGGAAACGGGTTCAAGCCGCTGTGCGATGGCATCCGGCCCGCTCAGGTGAAGTCCGCTGGTGGTCAGATTGACGAGCATGTCACAGCGGTCGCGGATCCGGTCGAGGACCTCTTTGAAAAGCGCTTTTTCAAAGGCGGGCTTTCCGGTGTTCGGATCCCTGACATGAATGTGGGCGACGGCCGCGCCCGCTTTGTGGCATTGCACCGCGGCATCGGCGATTTCTTTGGGCGTGTAGGGAACGGCCGGGTTCATTTCCTTGGTGGGATTGGAGCCGGTCACGGCCGCCGTAATGATGATTCGTTTGTCCACAGCCTCCTCCTTTTCCAAAGCGCTTGCTGTGTGCAAGCCGTGCAATAGGCATCCTGGATCCAACGGAGAGGGGCGTCATTCCCCTCCGATGTCAGTCTTGCCAGAATTCTTTTTCGATCTCTTCGATCAACCGGCGTGTTTTGATCAGGAGCCTGTCGCGCCGGCTGTATATCTCGTCGAGGGTGCGGTCCCCGTAGTCGTAGAACCCCTTTCCCGATTTCACGCCCAGACGGCCCTCGGCGACCAGGCGGCTGACGGTTTGCGAGGGGCCGTCCTTGTCGGCCAGTTCGATGGAGGGGTTGGAAAGGACCTTTTCCGTGAAGTCCAGGCCGGCAAAGTCATAGCGTCGGACCACCCCGAGAACCGGAATCCGGACCCCGAGGCTGGCCAGGACTGCCTTGTCGATCTGTTCGGGCTGGACATACCCGCCGTCGATGAGATGAAGAATCTCGCGGCCCAGGGCCCGCTGAAGCCGGTTGACGATAAAGCCGGGGATGAACTTTTCAATCACCACAGGGGTTTGACCGGCGGCGGCCAGCAGCTGCCGGGCCGTTTCGACATGGCCCGCATCGGTTTCAGGTCCTTTGACGATTTCCACCAGGGGAAGCAGATAGGGTGGAGAAAAGAAATGACAGATCAGCAGGCGGTCTTGAATCTCGGCGGGCGCAAGCGCAAAGACGTTCAGATAGGAGGTGTTGCTGGCCACCAGCGCATCGGCGCGAATTGTGGGGGCGATCTTCTGAAAAAATGCCCGCTTGGTTTCGACGTCTTCGCTGATGGTCTCCAAGACGAAGTCCATGTCTTTTGCACCGACGGGCGACTTGACCGGGTGGATGCGGGCCAGGATGCCGGGAATGCGGTTTGGATCGACCTGACCGGAATCGGCCAGCATTTCCAGGCGCGATTCGACGAGCCCCAGGGCCTTTTGAAGGATCGAATCGTCCAGGTCCGAAAGGGTGACATCATGGCCGGCCCGGGCCATCAGCAGGGCGAGGCCGTGTCCCATGGTGCCGGCGCCGGCAATCAGAATACGCAGGTTTTTCGTGTCTTTCATCGGGTGGCTTTCAGATCTATCCCCTGGTTTCGGGCCGATTTCCGGAGAAGCGCCGGCGCTTCAGGGTTTAGAAGGAAGAAGAGAGGGCTTGACCGCTGATTGCAGCCAAGCCCTCTATCGGTTTCAGGTGTTCCACCGGATGTTCGATCCGGCGGCGATTCCGCGGAGGTTTGCTACTTCTGGGTGTATCCCATTTCCTTGTAGTATTTCATGGCGCCGGGATGAACCGGGAGGCGCGCGCCCATCATGGCGTTTTCCGGTTTGGATTCTTCGATGGCCTGCTTTTTCACCTCGGCCAGCTTGGGCCAGTTGGCGTAGAGGGTCTTGACGATGTCGTAGGCCAGGTCGTCGGGCAGGTTCTTGTTGGCGACGATGCAGGTCACCGTTCCGATGGCCGGAATGTCCTTTTCCATGCCTTTGTAGGCTGTTTTGGGAATGACGGTCTTCATCAGGCCCGGCTCGAGTTCGAGCACCTTGTCCTGGTAGGCCGGCTCGACCGGGAGCATGCGGATGCCGGGCTGGAAGTTCAAGTCGATGATCGTCGACTGGGGACAGGAGGTCACTGCCATGTAGCAGTCGCTGTGTCCATCCTTCATCAGGGCCGCGGAATCGGAATACCCCACATAGCTGACCTGACCGCCGTTTTTCTTGATGCTGTCGAAGGTGATGTCATAGGCCTTGAGGATGTTTTCGGCGATGACCGTGCCGGAAAATCCGATTTTGCCGGGGACGATGCGCTTGTCCTTGAGGTCGGCAATGGACATGATCTTGCTTTTTCTCGGCACCGCGATCTGGAAGACGCCGGGGTACAGGGACATCAGGTGCCGAAGGTTGTCGTGCTTCTTGTCGAATTTTCCACGGCCGTCATAGGCGTTGTAGGCCGTGTGGGTGTAGGACCATCCCAGGTCGGCGCGGCCGGCATCGACGGCCTTGGCGTTGCCCACACCGCCGCCTGGGCCGTTGGAAGAGGAGATTTTCAGCTCCTGTTCGACGATGTTCATCATCGCCGAGCCGAGGGGATACCAGGAGCCGCCTTCCGGTCCGGAAAACATCCGCAAAAATTCCTGTCGCGCATACGCCGCCGGGGCTGCCAGCAAAAGAGCAAGCACCGCGATAAAAAGGGTCTGTATCCATCTTTTCGACATTTTTCCTCCTTCACTGCTAGATGTGTTTTGGGTTGATACCCGCCGTCCGTTTCCTCCGGAAAGGGCACTCATATACCGGCCCAGCCGACGCTCAAACCGCCGCAGACAAACAGGGTCTGTCCCGTGATAAAGTCAGCCTCCGACGAGGCAAGAAAGGCCACTGCATTGGCGACGTCTTCCGGGGCGCCCATCCGCCCCAGGGGGATATTGCCGACGATGGCCTCGGTTTTGGGGCTTCCCGGGGGATTGCCGTCGGTAAAGAGCTGGGTGGCGATGGGTCCGGGCGCCACGTTGTTGACGTTGATCCGATAGGCAGCCAGTTCGAGCGCCCATGTTCGGGTCATCCCGACGAGGCCGGCTTTGCAGGCGGAATAGACGGTTCGGTCCTGCTTGCCGAGGCTGGCCCGCGAACCGATGTTGACGATTTTTCCGTACCGCCGGGCCTTCATGGAGGGGATGCAGTATTTCGCGCAGAAAAAGGCGCCCTTGAGATTGACGTGCGTGGTCCGGTCCCAATCGGCTTCGCTGGCCTCCTCCAAGCTTGCCGGCAGCAAAACCCCGGCGTTGTTGACCAGAATCTGCACCTCGCCGAGCCGATCGGCCACTGCTGCCAGGGTCTTTTCGACAGCCGAAGCATCGCCCACATCCACCGTTTGTGCTATAGCGGAAAATCCCTGTTCGTTCAACTCCCGTGCCGCATCATGCACCCGGTCGTCGATGTCCAAGAGGGCCACCCTGGCGCCCTGGCCCGCCATCTTCGCTCCGATGGCATAGCCGATTCCCCTCGATGCCCCGGTGACCACCGCCACCTGTTCCTTGAAGCGCATACCCCGACCTTTTTCGAGTTTCGCTGTTCCGGTTTTTGCTCCGGTTGGTGGGAAGTGAAGGCAATTCGGTTTGCCGCGGCAAAAAGACCGCTGTGCGTAAGCATTTCACGCATTGCGTTAATACCGCATCAGCTGCTGACTGTCAACTTTTTTGTTGAGTGCCATTCACTTTTTCCATCAGGGGCAATTCGGGATCATGCTTGTGACGATGCGATCAGGGGGTTTTTCGATCAGACGGTGTTGCCCGGGCGGGTGCTCAGTGGAAGGGAAACTTCTCCCAGAAGATTTTGTCGTCCTTCTGCCAGTCGGGCTGAAAGTTTCTTTCCAGGTAGGCGGACATCCGGTCGAACCAGTTCGACCAGGTGCTTTCGCCTTTTTCCTGGGCGGCGAGGATGTCGCAGAGGAAGGTGTCGATGCGGAACATCTCTTCTTTGGGGATGTAATAGGCGGCGCCTTCCTGGTAGGATTTTTTCACGTTTTCCGGGCCCACGGCCCGGGCCGTGAGCATGACGGCCGTGATCTGTTTTTTTGCCGCGATTTTCAACAGTTCATAGCCGTCTACGCCCATGATGTCCAAAATGGCGATGTCAAACGGGGTCGAGTCCAGCAGGTCCCGGGCTTCGGTAAAGCTTGAGGCCCGGGTGGTGCTCCCTGCCGGAAGGAGATCTTCGAGAGTCTCCAGAACGTCCGGTTCGTCGTCGACGATGAGAATCCGCTTGCCTTCCAGAAGGTGTTTCTCGGCCATGAATCCCTCCCCATCCCGGGTTTGTGGGTTCTGTCGTTTTCAGGGTAGTCGCTTTGGTCAGCGGCGTCAATGATCGTCCTCCCGGTCTTCGCCTTCGACGACCCTGTCGCCGGTGACCCAGGATCCATCGTACACACTCACTTCACAAGGGATTGATCCTATACAATAACGGAAAATAGTCATAATGAAGTGAAAATCCAGCGTGCGCGTTGTCGTTATACCTTTTGCTCTCACTTTTACCGTGCGGCATACCCAAGGAGAGGGAGATGATTCTCATCGGCGTCTGCCGGCAGTCAAAACGAGACGAGGCCGCCCTGGCGGTCGCCGAAGCGGCCCTGAGCGCCGGCCGGAAGCGCTATTGCTTCCTGGAGATCGGCGATAGGCAAGAGGGCGATCCGGAGGCATTCATGCAGGAGATACACCGGCGGCTCAACGATGGAGGGCTTTGGCGCAGAAAGCGGCTTTTCAGCCAGGATCGCCGGCCCAAAAAGACCGTCACCGACCGTCCGAAGGTGGTGGCCCTCGAAGACGGCGCCGGCACGATCGACGGCCTCAGGAACCGGGGCGTGGTGGTGGAGGCGATTCGTTTTTCGCCAGTGGAAAAGTGGCAAAAGGAACTCGTCGGAAAAGCCCTCGGCGCCAATTACACGGTGGCACCCGGCCACATTCTGACAGCGGCTGCGTCCGTGTTCGAAGAAGGCCGCGTCGATGTGCCGCTGGGGCAAGGCAAAAAAGAAGGGGCGGAAACGGTCATCGACAGGATTTGCGGTGAGCTGGCGGCGGCAAAAGGTGCCCGGATCGACGGTTTGTCCGCATCGGCCCTGGCCGTGGCGCTTGTACTCTGGTTCCGGGAAACCGTTCCCTACCGGCGCGCCTACCGGGCCAATTAGCCCGAATATTTCATGAAATCTTTTCTTCGAAGATTAATTTACGTATAAACACAATAGCTTACTGAATGTTTGGGAAGAAAAATCAGAGGTACAATTTGTTCCCGAAGTGTTTTC